>MHHP01000014.1:16914-47446 GCA_001817055.1 Candidatus Andersenbacteria bacterium RIFCSPHIGHO2_02_FULL_45_11 | reverse complement strand
GTTGAGGGGCTGACAGAACTACTCGGAGATTCTGAAATTGAGCTAGAGATTGATGAGGAGGGTGATACGGAAGAACTGACGCTGCTGGATACGCTTGTTGAAGGTGAAACCGAGCTTGAAGGTGAAGAACTGACGGAAGATGATACTGAAGTACTGGGAGAGACGGAGGAACTGACTGATGAGGAGATTGAAGACGAAGCACTACTACCGCCCCCCGCCGTGTAGGTGATCGACAGGCTGGCTTCGTCGGTGCCGGCGTCTTGGTAGTCCTCGAAATAAGTCTTCCGCCGGTCTGAGGTGGTTTCGGAAGTGATTGCAAACAAGCCAATTTTATTTCCAGATGCCCAACCTGCCCTGTTGATGATTTCTTGGACGATTCCGGTAACATCATAGTTTTTAATTCCTGTCGATGTCGGCCTCGCAATTGTCGCAGTGCTCGCAGTCTTGGTCCGGCCTGTCGTATTATTGCTGTAGCCGCCATACCAAGTGTTTGGCATGTTGTCTTGGTCGCACCCGTACAATGTCCCACCGCCATAGTCCGTGTCTTTTCCGGTGACATTCATCGACAGTATAGCGGAATCAATAGTCGCACCTTGAGCAACCGTAATGCTTACAAAACGCAATACAGTGTTGTACGTCCCCGTGAATGATGAACCAGAACCAAGGATGGGTATATTGTAGCCTTGGGACGAATGTGTTCCATAATACAATACCTCGTACCCATCGTCATAATTCGCGGTGATGCTACTATCGACCGTCGGGTCAATCGACACCGGATAACTCACCACATCGGACAGTGACTTGACGCGAGTCGTCCTGTCACGCACCTTGACGTTGCCCGTCCACGTCTCCACAAATCGAAACGACGTGTCATCAATCGCAATCGTCTGTGTCTGCAACTCCAACTGATTCTCGGCCGCGTCCGTTCCAACCAGCTTGTCGCTGATTTTGTCGCGTCCGTCTTCATCATGCTCACATAGCCACTCGAATGTTCGCGGTGCCGTCTCATCTTTCACAATTCGCCACGACTTCACGCGTGCGGGCAATACGCGGATCACGATATCGAGACCCGGCTCCACTTCCGAGAACGTGATTTTGTCGCCTTCAATGGTCGGCGAGAGTCTCTGTTGGCTGTCGAACGGACTTCCGCCGATACCCGTCAGCGTAATTGAGCAGCGGCCAGATTCACGAGACTGGAAATCAAATCCGATGCCCTTTTTATGCAACTCAAATTTATACGGTAACCAATCCACGAACACCTTGCCAGCGTCCTGCTGAACCGTTGTGTCGCACGTTCGTAGCGATCCATCGTCATCTGTGTAATGCTGAAGCGTCCCCACTTTTATGTCGCATTGCAGCTTGCCGTCCGGCATCGCGAACGTCTTGGAATGCGTACTGCGCAACTCGCGACGCTCGATTGCGTCGAGATGCGGCAACTTCACGGGTTTTTTCACAGCTGGCATTCTAAATTCCTACCGTTAAATTTTCACGACGAAAACGGCATTGAGCGGGGTCGATGACCGCTGCCGACGTAACCGAATCGATTGGCCACCCAAGAGATGCTACGTATGCCATCACATCCAAAGGATTATCCACGAGTGTACGGTATTGAATACGATGCACACTCGTAACGTCGCGACGATTAGAGAGCATGGTAAACGCCCGCTCCATCCGCTCCTCATACCTAAGAAACCATGGCATGTTCAGGGGCTTCTCAAAGAACGCCTCAAATGATTGACGGATTTCTTCTTTATCGCGTTGCATCAGGATAATGCGATACCCTTCAGGATTCACCGCAAGCCCATCAAGCCCCCACGACATAACCTTAATCAACTTCCCTTGATATTGAAGCGGAAATGTCGGTTCCGCATATTCTGCCAGCGAAACTTCGTACAATCCTGACTTATTAGGATGATAATGCCCGTCAAACTTCGATTCGGCGAGCTTATCGCGATCTTTAGACCATGCAGCATCCATTCCGCCCGCGATGAGTGCTGACATCATCGCCGACGTTCCGGTGCGCATAAATCCGCTAACAATACAAATTGGCATATTATGAGTGTAGCATACCCTTTTTCAGCTTCTGCAAGTCTTCCTCACTCCACCCAGGAATCGGCCAAAACTTTTTAACCAACCAAGACAGGGGATGAACGGCCTTATCCCATTTGTTATTGAAAAAAAGGTCTTTTGCTTTTTGCTTCGCCGCCTGGACGTTTTTTTCTTTCTGCGGATAGGGAAAGGAAAAATCTCCACCCTGCGTACGGAACAAATGCGCATACCATGTTGCATGATTCACGAGGACTCGTCCTCCTGATAGCCAAAACTTACAAGCTATCTCTATACCTTGCGAACCCCATGATCCGAATGATTCATCGCAAATATTCAGCTCCCAGTACTTTTCTCTCGTCATCATGAAACACGAGCCTTGCAAAGACATCGTTTCTGTCAGATCGCCACCGTAGCCCGGCCGCTTTGTATATTCGTTAAAATACTGAAAATGTGGCTCAGAATCGAAGCAATATGAATTGCTTTCGGGCCGCTTTTTTGGAATCCATACCACGTCCCTCAACGTTTCCTTGCCGCACTCCTTGCAGGGGCCAGTAGGGCCTTGATATCGGCGATGGCCATCAGAGCACACCCAATCGAATACATGTAGGTTACGCATCGTAGGAACCATAGTTACAGTATCCCCGGTTTCCTTGAACGCATCTATCATCTTTCGGTCAAAGCCTGTATCGAAGGCGCAATGGGCATCTACCTTCATGATGTATTTCGCTTTTGATAACCTGCACGCAAAGTTCGTGGCGGCACGTTGACCTATTGATTGGGGCAGGTACACAATATTCACCCGCTCGTGTTGGGGGATGGGGGGATTAGCCCACGCACCATCTAAAACGATAATAATCTCCGTATCTGCTTTGATATGTTTAAGCAAGTCTTCTATGGTACGCCCAAGCCACATCTCGTTGCGTGCAGGTATCAAGATACTTAGTTCTGTAGCCATGACAAATCTTTGAAGTTCGAGAGGACGGTAGTATGGGGGTAACATCCTTTCCAGTCATACCTGTATTTGAATTGTGGGTACATTTCAGCGTAACCATATTTCTCATGGGCTTCATCTCCTGCATCGTGGAGAACGATGTAATCGGCTATATCTTTAAATCTCAAAGCATCATCTCCTCTCGTATGTTTTCGTCCATTTACGTTATGGTCTATTAAAACGACACTATATCGTCCTTCAAAATTCTCTTTCTCCCAATCCTTAATGAACCGTATATCATGGAAATCAGCCTTGAACTTGTTAGCAAACTCTAAATAATGAAGATAGCTCTCGCAGGTGATCAATGTTCTCTTTTTATCAAAACATAACCAATGCAGTAGAGGAGTTGAGAAAAGTCCCGAACCCAATTCTATGATCGGTCCTTCTGTTGCTTGGACTACTTTTATCAACATGGGGAAGTGGGTGCTCGTCTGCATTTCCAAATTGATATGTTTGAACTTCTCGTTTACTTGTTCCCGTTGGCGTAACGTGTATTGTTTTCTATTGTTCATATTTTTTTCTTAGATTTTTAGCGTGTCCCCAGTAGTAGAGGTCATATGCTTTTATCTGCCCTAGTTTTTTCCGATGGCGAACCTGCCGATCTTCCGAAGCATTATCGTGATTGAATTGTATTATCGAAACTTCCGCGAACATTTCGACAGATTTGCGCACCGTAATGTTCAAATTTCGCTCAACCATGCCCCGCCCAACTTCGCCTGTTATAGTATCCGGGGTTCCATTTGGCCAAGCAGCAAACCGCTCCTCTAACGCTTCGATCAGGAGCTTTCTCGGAGCTATCAAAGAACAGTTGCTCTTGCGATTTCTCCAGCTATATATCGGCTCGCCCCACGTAAAAAGCGCAAACCGATTTTGATCGTACGCGAATTCATCCGGCTTGGGCCTGAAAAACGTGAAATGATTGCTATGATACAAGCAATCATCCTCAGCCGTTGCCACAAACTCGGTCGTCGCCATCTTGGCTGCGCGGAGCATCTGTCTGTATATATTTGATAGGCTCCGCTTGCCATCATCAATGATGTTCGTGCCGAAATCAAGCGGTTTGCGAGATACACTTATAAGCGGATAATTGCCTATAGCCTCAAGTAGTATAGTCCTTTGATACACTGCAAAGGACTCTTTTATTTCAGAAGCGGTGAGGTAGAGTACGGTTAAATCTTCCATTTTTTCTTTATTATTTCATAATAATCGCCCCAAGTATCAAGGGAGTATTTCCACCCAGGCTCGGCTTCTTTTGTACCATAATTATGCGTTCTTTTAAATTTGCGATGTTTGTGAGCATACCAGGTATTCTTGTTCACCATGAGCCTACCTCCTGCTTTCCATGTCTTAAATACCATCTCATGCGAATCTTGATATAACGGCCCATATCCGTCGGTTTGTAATTCAATAATAACCTCATCCCACCATGACCGCTTCATGACCCAACAACTGCCTTGCATCGCCATTGTTTCATCTATCGCCTTATCTTTTCTCTTTGCTGCTCTACTTTTCCAGTCAACACCCGAAAACTTTCCCCTTTTCTGGTCAATAACGAGCTTATTGTAGTCATTTGGGGGGATATCCATCACTTCCCATTTTTCACTATCCAAATAAAAGCGGCGCGGATGGACTATCCAGTCATCTTTAAACCGTTCTAGCAAAATGCGGTCGTACCCTTTCCCAAACATACAATGCTCATCAGTCCTCATGAGGTATGTGCCTTGGGCGATAGCTACACCAGCGTTAATTGCATCCCTCATACCCCGATTCGACCCAAGGTGAAGGATTTTCAGCCGCGGGTCGTCTCGGAGCTGAGGCGCGGGCCAATACCCATCCAACACTGCAATTATTTCCAATTCTTTGCCAAGTTCTGAGTTGATTAGTAGGGAATCTATCGTTTTTTGTAATAGAGGGTCTTTATAACTGGGAATAACTACCGATAACTTCATAGACCTTCTCCAGCATTAGGCGTGGGTTAAATAGATCATTGAAGGGGAAAAATAGATGGTATTCTTGCTCAAAGCCCATCCGACTGGTTGAATAATAGCATTTTTTTTAGCAGGTTGCTTCTGGGTTAATGCTCCAGGGACTGTATCTACATATAGCAACCCCTTATTTCCTGGCCCCACCTTCCACTTCCAAGCATCTACCCTTAATATACCGTGTAAAAGAACCTTCTTAATGCCAGTCCCTTTCTCCATAGCTAGTGCCAAACATGGAGACGTTGCATTTGAATTGGCGCTTGTTGTTTTAAATTGTCCAATCGAAGTCATAAAAAGAGGCGCTCCAACGCCTTTTTTATTAGTTGCCACAGTCGCCGTGGTAATCAATCCTGAAGCTGAAGCATCGTCAATCGGCTGGTTCATTAAGCCTATTGTCCCAACACTATTCATAGGCAACCCACCCATATCTAAACGAAAGCGAGAAATTTTAATTGTCTGAGTACCTACCTTTAAATCACCGCACATCAAACACGTAAAGAGGGAAGTGGGAACACTCTTCTTTTTATCAACCCCTAAAAGAGGTATCCATTTATGTTTCTTGCAATCGATTTTTTCTTTCATTGTGCCTAGGCTTTATATGAGTTCTTTTTTAACTTTTTTAATTTCTTTTTCCATTTCTTCTTTGCCTTTTTTAAAGTTCCCCGTAAATTTACCTAGCCCCTTTGCTATTTCCGATATTTTTTCATTGCCAAAAAACAATACGACTATTGCGACCAAAACAATTACCATTTCTGGGAACCCTAGTCCAAACATATCAGTATCTCTTATTTCTTGTTCTTCTTATACAAGAAAAACAAAACAGCAACTGCTACAACAATTATTGCTATTTCTGGGAATCCCAAGTCAAACATAGTATTGATATATTTACTAATTCTTAATAACTCTCCCTTTGATAGTTACTATACCAGATACAACACAAAAAGAAAGTCGGTCGGGGCGCTGGGAATTGAACCCAGTCTACATGGTCCCAAACCATGCGTACTACCGGTATACGACGCCCCGTGGAGCGGGTGAGGGGAATCGAACCCCTATCATCAGATTGGAAATCTGAAGTATTACCACTATACGACACCCGCCTGCGCTAAAGCTTCGGCGGGCAGGCCCGCTAAAACACGTGATTGAATTTTACTTTCTTTACTTACAAATGCAAGTTTTTTTGCTATACTGCAACTATGAGTTACGGAAGATATGCATGGTCACATCGATTTTTACGAATTGGTCTTGGTATCGTCTTTTTGTGGATTGGGCTCGATATCTTCAAGCACACCGATGCATGGATAGGGTATGTGCCAGCAGAGTTGCCCTTTGGCTTTGATCGATTATTGGCAATTAAGATAAACGGGGCATTTGATGTAATTGTAGGCGTATTTTTAATCTTAGGCTGGTGGCCTAAAGTTGTTGCAGCTCTTGCAGCACTTCATCTTATCGGTATTCTTGTAGATCAGGGAATAAACCAGGTTATTATCCGCGACGTAGGCCTCTTAGGCGCATCTCTCGCACTTCTATCCTGGCCTAAGCGACGCTACGGCCAAAACAATTAATACATTCCTAGTGGATTGACCGGCTTGCCGTATCGGCGAACCTCAAAGTGTACGTGTGGCCCTGTAGATCTTCCCGTAGACCCCATCTTACCGATAGCAGCACCCTTGGCAACCTTTTGGCCTGGGCTTACATAGAACTTATCCAAATGTGCATAATAGGTGGTGAGCCCGCCACCATGGTTTACGATAATAAGGTTTCCATATCCGCCTAACCATCCCGTAAACTCAACCGTACCTCCATTGGCAGCGAATACTGATGGTCGTGAACGGTTATCGATATCAATACCAGTATGTCCCCATTTAAAGTATTGGGAAATATGCTTCGTAGTTGTGGGCCAGGTAAATCCGTTGCCCGCAACTTCGGTGCTGTCATGAGGAGGGGGAGTAGGCTCATCGTCTACATCGCGAGCGATCCGAGTATTGCTTGGCACAGTCCGAGGTACGGTGCGAGGAGCAATATATCCTTCGGGAACAATGACCTTTTGGCCAATTACAAGCTTTCCATCTTCTCCTAGGTTGTTATAGGCGATCACTTGCTCTGGCTTTGCTTCGTATTGGCTCGCAATTTCAGATACCGTGTCGCCGCTTGCAACTGTGTGCAATACGCCCGTTGTCGGCAAAATTGTAATATGATCCCCCGATTTAATTACATCGGATCCGCCTAGCCCGTTTGCCCATAATACGGTATTCGTGCTAATTCCAAATTTGGAAGCAATGCCGGCTATAGTATCCCCATCCTCTACGGTATATATGAATGGCTTTGCGTGCGTATCAATAACCTTGCTGTCTTTTGAATTGGAATTTTCCCCAGCATCCTCACCCATAACCGGCTGTAAGGGGGCAACAATAGCGTTGCCTTCTAGGGTACTGAGCCTATTAGCATATTCAACTTCAGGGTCATCAAATGTAATAAAATTGGCGTCGCTAGCATCAATAAGCGCAATTCTGCTACCTCCCGTGCCGGGAGTATTAGCCTGGGCGTATGCGGACGGATCGAGTGGCCCCTCGGCAATTTCTTCGCCTGCCATATAGGCATGGAGAAGAGAATGTTCATCGCCAGATGCCACCAAGTGACCCTGGACGGCTATTGCCCCTATAAACAGAAGAAAGAGGGCGTGAACGATTTGTTGTTTTTTGGGTAAAATACCTTAATCCTTAGAGGTTTAGGGCATTTGTGTTAGGTGTTTATATCCTCATTTGTCAGCTTTTCCTGACAGTGCACTACGCAACTGTATGATTGTATGGCAGTCACAGGCGGAGTCAATCTTGACATTGTTGCCACTATATGTCATCCAAAAATGATAAAATCCGTGTACAATTGCTCCCATGCATCCTATTTTAGAGGGGTTAAACGAAGAGCAGCAGAAGGTGGTACTGGCAACCCATGGTCCGGTACTTGTGTTGGCGGGAGCCGGTTCAGGAAAGACCCGTGCCCTTACCCACCGCATAGCCTACCTTATAGAGCAAGGCATTGCCCACCCCCAGCAGATCCTTGCCGTAACGTTTACCAACAAGGCAGCAGCCGAGATGCGGCATAGGATTGAAAAACTCTTGGGCTCGCCTGCAAATACCCCTCGATCCGTAAGCACTTTCCATGCCATGGGAGCCAAGATGCTTCGAGAGCAACCAGGGGCACATGGCCGGAGCCGAGGGTTTTCAATCTTAGATATGAGCGACTCTGAAAAGCTGGTTCGCAAAGCGTTGAAGGATAACAACTACTCACTTAAAGAATGGTCTCCACAAGCAGTACGAGGAATGATTTCAAAAATCAAGCATGATTCACCCGATATCCCTGATTTCTCAAACCCACAAAAGCCCTCAGAAGAAGTGTTAGCAAAAATACTCCCAATATACGAACGGCTGCTTTCTGAGCACGACGCCTACGACTTTGATGACTTGCTCCGAATCCCTCTCAAGATGCTGCGTGAGGTGCCTTCGGTACGAGCCTACTATCAATCCCGCTTCAAGTTCGTTTCCGTGGACGAGTATCAAGATACCAATGCCATGCAGGAAGAAATCATATCCTTAATGCTCGGGCCAGAGAAAAACGTCTGCGTAGTAGGAGACGATTACCAGTCTATCTATTCTTGGCGAGGAGCAAACGTTGATCATATTCTACAATTCGAACAGCGCAACCCTGGATGCACCACAATTATACTCACCCAAAACTATCGCTCTACTCCTAATATCCTCGAAGCAGCCAACAAGGTAATTGAACAGAATATCGAGCAAAAGCATAAGAAGCTTTGGACAACGCGTACAAGTACCCAGGCAGTTCAGGTGCGCACCCTCCCATCTGATCGAGGTGAAGCAACATGGGTATGTAATCAAATTGGGGAACACGTACGCAGTGGGAGAAGGCTCAAGGATTGCGCAGTTCTCTATAGGACAAATGCCCAGTCCCGTTTAATGGAAGAGCAGTTTTTAACCCATCGCATTCCATATACGATCGTAGGGGGCTTTCGTTTTTATGACCGTAAAGAAATTAAAGATGCGCTGGCACTTCTGTCGTTCTCGCTTTCTCTATCTTCCCGCATCCATTTTGAACGGATTGCATCCGTCCTCCTTACACGAGTTGGCCCCAAAACAATTGATAAATGGGAGCAGGGGGCACGAAATAGCGGACTGACGCTCGGCATATATCTTGCTCAAGAAACGGACCGAAGCGATCTAAAAAAGATTATTGCTGCAATCTATAGGGCAAAGCAGACAAACCATGAACGAGTATCTGATTTACTGCGAGCACTACTTACCGATACGGGGTTCATGACAGCACTAGCGGCGCTTCCAGATGGCAAAGAGCGGATAGAAAACGTAGAAGAGTTGTTCAACGTTGCCGCTGCATACACAACCACAGAAGCATTTTTAGAGGATACTGCTCTGCTTTCTGACCTTGATAGACTAGAAACTGAAACAGATCGTGTTACCTGTATGAGCCTCCATGCATCCAAAGGCCTCGAGTTCCCCCTTATATTCATCATAGGGTGCGAAGAAGGCCTTATCCCTCATGGCAATAGCTTTAATAGCCCCTCTTCAATAGAAGAAGAGCGTCGCCTCTTATATGTAGGAATGACACGCGCACAAGACAAATTAACCATAACTACCAGTGCCTATCGCTTTATGGGAGGGGAAATGACGCCACAAGCACCCTCAAGATTCTTGAGCGATCTGCCAGAGAACGTTGAGCGATCTCAAGAGAACATATTTAATGTTCAGCAGAATTCTCATACAAATTCCCCTGAAAGCTGGGATGATATATCGGACTTTTTGCACGATGAACCTACACTTGTCCAACCAATGTCCGGCTCCTACGTTTCTCATCCGCAGTTTGGCAAAGGAGTTATTATTGGAACTATCGGAGAAATGCTCACATGCGTATTTGAAGGGCACGGGGTAAAAAGCGTTGAAGCAACTTCATGTTCCGTATCGTCATGAAAATTACTGTCCGTAAATCCCCTCTCCCGTTTTGGGAGAGGGCGGGGGTGAGGGGCGTTAATCGCAACGTCGACCCCTCATCTGCGCTCCGCACAAAGGCGGAGCTAACCTTCTCCCAGAATTGGGAGAAGGGAACGACCACCCTATGATCGCCTCACTTACCAATCCTGACGTTTTAAAAAGCGTTCTTGCATCGAACAAAATTCAAGCTGCAAAATCACTTGGGCAAAACTTTTTAATATGCGAAGAGGTTATAGATGCAGTGTTGCTGGGATTAGAAGGAGCGCCCAAACATATCACTGAGCTTGGCCCGGGCCTCGGCACTCTTACGCAGGGCTTAATCGCACACGACTATCGTGTTCGGGGAATAGAAAAAGACGACGAATTTGTGCACATCCTTCCAACCATGCTTCCTCCAAAACTGCGAGAAAATCTCACGGTTATTCATGGTGATTTAAAAGACGTTGATTGGACCTATCCTACGCCATACAGCATCGTCGGCAATATTCCGTATAACTTATCTGGTTTGATTATACGCCGCTTAACTCAGTTACAAACTCCTCCTTACTGTGCAATATTTTTAATGCAAAGAGAGGTTGCCGATCGCATGGTAATACATGACAAGAGCATGAGTTTACTGCCACTTTCGGTAGGCCTATGGGGGTCTGCAGAACTGTTACTTCGAGTTCCTCCTTCGTGTTTTATTCCTCAACCAAAAGTTCATTCGAGCATTGTTTTATTACGACCTTCCGAGAACGCATTACCGGCTACAAAACGGGAAGAAATCTTGGCAAAAGCAAAGCCGTTTTTTCAAGCAAAGCGTAAACAAATCGGAACAGTACTTAAGAAGAACTATATAAAAACTATAGAAGAAATATCAGCTATCGAGAAAGCTGCTAACATATCAGCCGAAAGGCGCCCCGAAACACTTTCTATTCAAGAATGGGTCACGCTGTGTGATATACTGTAAATATTCTTGCCCTTATTTTGATTTTGCGATATAATGTTGATTAAAGGTACCCAAAAATGGGTACCTACGGAGCATAAAATGTAATATATGGAAAAAGACTATCTTTTAGACATCATGAGATCCACGAACACTGTCTTTACTTTTAAAGACCTCGTTTTGCTTTGGGAAGAATCTGACGTGAATTTCATTAAGAAAAAAATCTATCGGTATGTTACGTCTGGAAAATTGAACTCCGTACGAAGGGGTATTTACTCCAAAGATAAGAATTACGACAAATACGAATTGGCGACAAAAATATACACTCCTTCTTACATCAGCCTGGAGACGGTTTTGGGCGCAGCTGGGGTTACGTTTCAGTTGTATGGTCAGATTTTTGTCATGTCATACACCGCAAAAGAGATTGAGTGCGACGGACAGAAATATGTATATCGCAGAATCAAAGATACTATTCTCACTAATCTATCCGGTATAGAATCACGGGGACAGTACAGTATCGCTTCTCCTGAACGGGCATTTTTAGATGTTGTATATTTGCATAAAGATTACCACTTCGACAATCTTTCGGCTTTGAATTGGGAGAAAGTGTATGAAATTTTGCCTATATACGGTGACAATAAACGAATGGAGAAAATGGTAAAAATATATCACTCATATGACTCTTGATACTGCAAAGCATAAAAATATCCTCGTAAAAATCCTCAAAGATATTTACACCGATCCTTCCATTAGTCCTATATTAGGATTTAAGGGTGGAACAGCTGCTACACTTTTTTATAATCTTGACCGATTTTCTGTAGATTTGGACTTTGATCTACTTGATTCCGAAAAGGAAGACTATGTGTTTGAGCACATACAGAGGATACTTGGAAAGTATGGAGTGGTAAAACAGGCACGGAAAAAGAGATTTAACCTTTTGTATATTCTGGCATATAGCGACAAGGATATTAACACTCAAAATGTTAAGGTAGAAATTAATCGCCGAAAATTTGGATCTCAATACACCATACGCTCATTTCTGGGTATCTCTATGCAAGTAATGGTTCAAGAAGATATGGCTGCGCATAAGCTCTGTGCAATGTATGAACGAATCGGTAAAACTAATCGTGACATTTTTGATGTTCAATTTTTCCTTTCCCACGATTGGCAGGTTAATACAAAGATCGTTGAGGATCGTATGGGTGTTTCATATAAGGAATTTTTACGAAAAGCTATTGAGGCTCTAGAAAAATTGGATGAACGCGACATTCTTGCGGGTATGGGCGAGTTATTAACCGAGAAACAAAAAGCTTGGGTAAAAGCAAAGCTCAAATCAGAGACACTGTTTTCACTTCGATTAGCACTAGAAACTACAAAGACAGCTTAATGCCGCCCAGAAACACTGTCCGTACAAGAGTGGGTCACGCTGTGTGATATGTTGTAGCGTTTCCCTCTCCCATTCTGGGAGAGGGAGGGGGTGAGGGGTCTTTAGTGGATATATTGTATCCTATTCTCAATGGGCATCATTCTTCGAAACAAGCCAAATACGATTGCAAAGCGCCGTGTATTGCGCAAGAATTCTCCTACACCAGAACAGCGATTATGGTATTTCTTACGAAATCGTAATATATGTAACACTAAATTCCGACGCCAGTATGCAGTTGGCCCATATATTTTAGATTTCTATGCTTCCGAAATGCAGCTTGGTATTGAGATTGATGGGGATTCGCATTTTACAGAGCGGGCGCAAGAATATGATAGTAATCGTACTGAATATTTGAATGACTGTGGTCTCCATATCATTCGGTTTACAAATAAGGAAATTATGGAAAAGATTGATTCTGTATTGGAAAGTATTCGAATATTTATTATTTCTCAAAACCCCTCACCCCTTGCCTGACAAACGCAGGCAAGCACCCTCTCCCAGAATGGGAGAGGGGAACGACTACAAAATCTTTCGGTCTTTTCTACCTTTTTTTGCCAAGCAGTTACGTTTTTAGGGCCTTTGTGCACTAACATGCCCCTTACCTTACGCCAAATTTCTACAGTCTGAAGCCCCATAGACGTTCTATATTCTTTTTGGACCTTTGTTCTTGTTGCCATGTGCTCAGTATAGCAAATCCATAAACCAATTCACAGGGCTTGAATGTGCTATACTACATCGCATGTCACGCCGCGTTGTAATCGGCATTCTTATCTTTCTTATTCTTGGCGTCCTCGGAGGCACCATTGCCCTTATTATTGCGCGTTTTCGTACTACGGGCACAGAAGTTTCTCAAAATCCGCAAACCAGCACGTTGCCCGGTGCCAAAGTACAAGATCGAGTAAAGCATCTGTCATTCCGGCCTCCGAGCCTACCTGTCCGGCAGGCCGGCCGGAATCCACTTGATTTCTTTTCTTATATGCCTATACTGGAAGTATAAACAAAAAAGGTTGAAAACCGACCTTCCTGGCGGGTTTCTCCTCACAGAGATAGATCTTTCCTCCTCATCGCAAGATGAGGTGGTTTTGTTGTAGGGCTACAATAATAATGATAGTAACTAAAAAGCAGCCTAGATCTTTCGATCACCAACCCTTTCAGGAAGTATTCGGCTGCTTCTATTTGCTAGCATACATCAAAACGATTTTCCACAACTGCATACGGAATCCACACACGCTGCAACGTTTTTTTAGGTATCATAAAGCATCAATTAGGGATGAGATTCCCTAATCGTGCGCTAAAAAGCAAATTTTGGTGCTATATATACAAATATTACGACTACGACGACCAACACGTTTCTTTAATTAACCCCAAAAAAGACCCCAATAAAGGGGTCTTTTGTGCTCCTCAGCTATCCCCGCCGAGGCGGGGCCAATCTCTGCCATACGGCAGGCCTTCGCCAAGGGGTTAATTATAACTATAGATGAAAATTGATTTGACTCACAGTTTATTTTTGTTATAGTGAAGATGTTAACCCCCTCCGCGCTTACCCTTACCGGTAGGTGCGGAGTTTTTTATTATTGATGATATAATAAAGTCTAATGAAAGAGAAAATTCAGAAAATATATGCATATGTTGATGAATCTGGTCAGGATACTAAAGGAGAAATTTTTTTAGTATCTGTAGTTATCGTTAGCTCTCAACGCGATGAATTGCGAAAACTGTTACGCAAGATTGAATTAGCTAGCGGGAAGAAAAATAGAAAGTGGTCAAAAGAAAGAAGGGTTCGACGAAAAGCGTATATCGAAGCAATTATTAATTCTAAAGGCTTTAAGGGTCTGATCTATTATTCCCACTATACCGATTCACGACTTTACATCGATTTGACTGTACTATCTACCGCCAAGGCAATTCTCAATCATACCGCACAACCCTACCAAGCATCCGTATATGTTGACGGTCTCAACACAGGTGAACGAAAATACTTTACAGCTGGTTTACGCAGTCTACATGTAAAAACCACGTTAGCCCGGGGTCTTAAGGATGAGGCTGATGAGTTTATACGATTGGCGGATGCGATTGCTGGTTTTGTCCGAGATGGAATTGAAGGAGATACTATTATGGCGCCCCTATTTAAGCAGGCAATAAAAACCGGAGTTATTAGGGAAGTGTAATATCAAAAGCAGCCTAGATCTTTCGATCACCAACCCGAGACGGGAAGTATTCGGCTGCTTATGTGTACAATTATAGCGCTTGAGTATCGGAAGTCAAGATATGTTCATGATGTGCTATACTACATTGCATGTCACGCCGCGTTGTAATCGGCATTCTTATCTTTCTTATTCTTGGCGTCCTCGGGGGCACCGTTGCCCTTATTATTGCGCGTTTTCGTACTACGGGAATCGACGTATCTCAAAATCCGCAAACAAGTACGTTACCTGGAGCAAATACGGGCGGGCAGCAAGTAGTAGACCCTACGGGGGACTCTGACGCAGACGGGCTTACGAATGCAGATGAAAAGATATGGGGCACAAATCCTAATGCGCAAGACACAGATAACGATGGCTTTAAAGATGGGGAAGAAGTTGCCGCAAATCACAATCCTACTATTCCGAGCCCCAACGATAAGCTGCCCGCAGGGTTCGTTCCCGGGCAAAATATTGCTCCGCTCGAAGGTTCCGCACCATCACAGACCTCTTTTGAATCGTTCTTTGCAGATAATGTGGACTTAACAGGTGGGAAAGTGAATCTCACACAAGAATACGGGAGAACAGTGGCAAATAACGAAAAATCACCTACCACCTTGTCACAATTCGTACAGCAACAGCCAATTATCACAACACTACCACGAGCCAACGTATCAGCTATAAAAACAGAGGCAACTACACTAACAAAAGTTGCAGACTATGTTCTTTTTACTGGCGAGATAGGCCAATTTTGGGATCAGGAAAGCATGGCCTTCGCTATTAATGATCTCTTGAACGACGGTGAAGCCGGAGGTTTTGCGGATCTAGCGGTACGCGTTGAGTCAATGAAACAAAATCTTCAAAATGCCGTCGTACCAGAAGAAGCCTTGCGATATCATACGTTGCTACTAGGGTATAGTGAACTTCTTGCTGGGACGTTACGACAAGTTGCCAACTATGATAACGACCAAGTAAAGGCACTTGTAGCACTAAGACAGCTCAATACAATTGACCATCAATACTTCCCACTCATTGCGCAAGAACGTAGACAACTACTAAACTATCAAGGACCATGACTGATACGAATTCTATTGGACTGCGCATCGCGGCCATAACTATTACTTTGCTGCTAGGGGCGTTTGGCATATTTAAGGGTGCCGAATTCGGCATAATGAAATATAGGCAATCCCAAGTTCAAAATAATTCTGTAGTACCAATAGCTTCCATTGCTCCGACAGTAACACCGGAAGCGCCTCTTACCCCTGAGCTCGAGCAAGAACTGTCGATCCTCACTGGCGCCGTGCAGCAATCTCTTATTGGATACACGAAAAAATACATCGAATCATTGCCGGCAGATATTCCAAAAGATGAAGTACTTGATCAAAAGAATGTTCAGGGATTTGTTGACGCAAATAGGGGAGTATTATTAGCAACACTTCCTGCGGGAACAATAAAAACAACTACTGCCAGCGGCAAAAAGGCGATTCAAACTTATTTAGACTCCATATCCGCATCGCACAATAAGGCAATTGCACCAGTAACCGGAACTGCGATTATCGCAGCACTAGGCAAACAACAAAGCGGAGAAGACCTGGAAGCTCTTGCCCCTATTCGTACTTCATTAGAACAGAACTTCTCTCTATTTAGTTCCGTATTGTCTCCCAAAGAAGCAATCGCATTGCATACAAAATTACTTCAAGCAACTCAATCCTTAATTACGAATGTGAAGCTCCTGCAAGACATGCGAACCGACGTTGTGGCCGGGCTTATTGGCCAGCGCAATATCACTGATCTTAATTTAGTTTTCGCAGATATTGCTTCGCAAATACAAGCACTCGAAACCAAATACAAGCTGGAGTGACACCACAGTGTCATCCCCGAGCACCATCGGGGATCCAAAGATGTTAAATGCACAGCAAACTATAGCAAATTCGTGCTATAATTCGTTGCAGTTATGAGTCGTATGCCTGCACATGCTTTGTATTCTTTTCGTTACGCATTTCGTGCATCTGTTTTTATTGTTGTAACTGCGTTTTTTTCACTATTTTCACCCACTGCACACGCAGATCCGCACGCCGTTTTCTATACGGACAGGGCGCAGGAACAAGTATTCTTTAATACGCTCGCAGCCTTAAATCAGGCAGACTTTGTGGAGCCTGGAATCCCTGGTCAACCGTATAATCGAAGCGATCTTGTGGCGAAGCGAGAACAAGCGGAAAATATATTACCAGCAGTTTCCCCTGTTCCAAATCCTAGCGCGCCCCAAGTGGATAGGTTTAATACCGAAAACAACCCACTTATCACAAGCACTAAAACCGATCTCCCGGCGATTTTATCGCGCAACATAACTCTTGAAGGCAACGATTTATGGACTGCATATCTCGTAAACCAATTTGCCCTTGAGACTAAGACTCGTCGTTCGGTAAGCGAGTTGGTTCGAGATTTATGTACAGCAGGCCTCGGTAGGCTAGGTTGTAGCAACAGGCCAGGAGCGGCCCAGCAACAAGGAACAGCATTCGTAAATGACATTGCAACATACAATCCGGAGTCACTATCTGTTGTTGGAGGGCTGAGTACAGGCGCCTCAAAGGAAGACGAGCTTCGTGATAACATAACCGCAAAACCAGCGGACGGTGCAACACAGCCTCAAAATAGCTCTTCGGGCGCAGCAGCACCGCAAAACAAGCCTGTTTCACCCCAACTCAAAACCGCGCGCCCAGAAGTTGCGGGACTCAGAACGATTCGAGAAGCAAATAATGATGAGCCGGAGAAGCTGGAGATCGTAAATAACCTCACCTCTAGTGTAACTGCTGCGTACTTTAATAATAGCTTCCCCTCTGATGCGCTAGAAAAAGTGGAGCTGCAGGAAGATGGAAACACGAAAATCAATGAAGACGTCAGCGGGACAGAGTATTTAAAAATAGCCAGCAATATCGGAGCACTGCTACCCGCAGTGATTAGCAGTGCTGAACGTGCCTTGGTGTTGGGGGAAGCCGCTCGTCAAAATCGAGAGCATACACCCTCCTTGGCTACAACAAGCGTAGCAAAAGATACAAGTGGCGCGGTGCGCGAAATAGTTAAAGCACCCTCAACTGCCAAAGAGGAATTAATAGCAACATTGGCAAATGTCCTACAGAATACGACTGTCAATCAAAAAATCGCGGATCCAAACGAAATTATAGTTCCAGGTACCCAGCCAGCTTTATCGAGAGGTCAAGTAGAAGGCATTTCAACTTCGAATTCGATCATAGAACAACCAAAAGATGGCAAGGTTGCTGGTATAGCTTCAACATACTACGATCTGTTCCAGCAATATTTCCGAAATCCAAATCCCGATCCCGAAATTCTGCCAAATAACCCAACCACTGGTCTCATACCACCCTTTAGAGAGACTGGTCCGCAGGAAGGTTTTCAGGCACTTACTGGAGACGCAGATTATCGGGATACGCAGATTAATAATCCAGAGGCAGAGTGTGGATTTTGCATTGAATTAAGTCAGTTGTTAGGAGAAAGCGTTGGCTCAGGAGCGGGTAATATTATTAGCAACGCTACAGCTACTGTTACTGGTCTTATTCAGCAAACATACAATGATATCTTCTGTCTTTTGCTTCCAAATGACTCGTACTGCGCACCCCCAACAACACCTTAACTATGTCCAACACACTTGCTACAAAGCAAATCACCCTCGGAGTTGCATTCATATCCATGCTTCTTCCTTCTTTCGTTTTTGCTGCAGAAATTCAAAAAGATGCCTTATTGAGTGTAGATCAGGGGGTCTTCAAAAAAACGGAAAAGGATGCTTGCAAAGAAATTCAAGTACAAGAAAATAAAGACACCATTACTGTAGATAACAATGTTGCCCATTTACCGATCATCAGAGAAAGCTATCAATCGGAAAGCCAAGGTGAGTTCGATAGCGGCTCGTCAATATTTTTTCGATATTATTCCTGCCCAGACAAAGTAGCGTCCGAAATATTGAGTCGAGTCAAAGAATTCACAGGGATAGAACGTCTTGGCATAGGGGTCGTAAACTGGCTCACTTGGGTTATTAATAGTATTGCGGAGTTTTTACTTGCCTTCTTCGCATACTTGATTCTGACCATGTTAAAACAGGGAACCTTTATTAATGATCAAATCGTTAAGATCGGCTGGCCCTTTATTCAAGGTATTACCAATCTAGGTTTTATTTTTGTCCTCCTGTACATCGCCCTAGCTACAACCTTGCGCATTGAAGCTGTGGGCACGTCCGTACAGCGCCTATTGCCTAAGTTACTCATAGGGGCGTTGTTGGTAAATTTCAGCCTGGTTATTGGGGGTCTTTTAATTGATACATCACGCCTCCTCATGGCCGTTGAGCTGAGAGTGCTATCAGGCGGTCAGATTGATAATATTGAGCAATTCAAAGACGACCTCCTCAAAAGCAGCCATATTGCTGAGCTGGGTGTAGCGAGCTACAAATACCAAGGATCAAGCAGTGGATACTTGGCGTCAATTCTCAGGCTCTTACAGGGATCTGTCTTCCGAATTGTATTAGTAATAGCCTTTGGAACAATTGCATTAAACCTACTGGCACGATATGTCGTACTTCTTATCCTACTCATCTTTTCTCCGGTCCCATACCTTGCGTTTATTTTACCAAAGACGGCAAAGGCTTCCACTATATGGTGGGGATATTTTCTTAAGTGGGTGTTTTATGGTCCTGCCGTCTTGTTCTTTTTAGTAATTATCCTCCAAGTCCAAAATATCGACATTGCAATAGATGCCCGAGAAGGCGGTACCTGGATGGATTCTGACGCATTTAAGGAATTTGTACGCTTTATTATCGTTATGGCGCTATTTTTTATCGGTAACAAGCTCAGTAAAAAGATAGCGGGAGACATTGGTGAAATCGCAATGAACAGTGCAAAACGAACCGGCTCGTTTGTAAGAAATAACCCCAAAACAGCCATGGTACTGGCCGGTGCTGCTACTGGAGGCCTTGGGCTACTCGCCGGAGCTGGTGCTGCTGGAGCCTTGGGAGCTGGACGTGCAGGAGCACGTGGTGTAGCGAATGCTGGTCGTGACTTTAGTGACAAATTTACAAAAGACTTTGCAGCTAGCGCGCGTGGTGGCAAGCTTGGAGGATTTGCAAAATTTGTTGCAGGACCAGAGCGTGACGATAAGGGCAAATTAAAGAAAGGAGAAACCTCTCCAGGCCTATCGGCTGCGAAAGCTATTGGCAAGAGATTCGGGCTTGGCGATCCTAAGAAACAAGCTGAAGAGAAAGCAATTATAGATGCCCTTGGAGGACAGCCTCTACAGCATGGAGTACCTAATGCACAAGCTCAAGGAGGAGCATTAATAAATGTTCCCCAAGCGCTACAACAGTATATTAATGGTGCAAGCCTGAGCCAAGGGCACGTGCCAAAAGCATTGGGAGATGCAAATATAAAGATCATCATAGAACATACGACCAACAAGAGTGACCTTACGGGGCTTGCCCAGAATGAAGACTATCTACGCGATCTTGGTTCAAATGGACGATCTGAACTTATTACGAGGGTAAATAACAATCAGAATCTACAGGCAAATGATAAGGCTGATATTGTTAACCGTATCGTAAGAACAGTTAAGGATAAGGAACTATAACCCATGACTCAAGATACTAAATTCTCAAATACGTTTATTGAAAGCCTGGTAAATCTTCAAGAATCCGATCGATTGCGATATCTAGCACTTATTTTTACAATGCCGGAAAAAATACGTTCGATACTTTTTACCGCCGAAACAGCATCTTATATCAGAGGGTTCTTGAAAGCCCACGACATTCCACTGAATTATACAGAGACACTTTCTATTTCAATTATCTGTATATTGACTGGCGAAAAAACGCTCGCACAACTACCTGCGATTTTATCGACTGAGCTCAAATTACCGAATGATAAGGCGCAAAAGATGGCGGCGGAGATTGAAAAAGACGTATTTGGGCCGGTGAAGAAGGAATTGGATGAGTTTTTGTCCCGTAAAGTTGCTTCGCGACCACGGGATGTAGTAGCCAGAAAGTCTTTACAGAACGTTCTAAACTTAAAAGAGTTGCCCGCACGGAGGGCGCAGCCCCAGTTGCCGCCAAGGCCAGTGCAGAAAGATTTTCCGGTGAGGCCGTCGCTACAAAAACCGACACTTCCAGCCCCTCACCCTAACCCTCTCCCAGAACAGGAGAGGGGAACGACGCCAAAGCCGCGATTCCCCTTGCCCCCTAAGCCCATTCGCTTTACCTAGCCGCCATGCGATTTCAGGTACCACAATTCGTAGACATTGAAGACAAAATCATTGGGCCGTTTACGCTCAGGCAGTTTTTGACGTATGTAGTAGCAGCCATGCTGCTTGTGCCTGTATATATTTATTCTGACTTGTCTCTGTTTATCACTATTGCATTGCCGATATTGGGTATTGCTGCTGTGTTTGCGCATCTTAAAATATACGGCAGAACGTTTAGCCAGGTAACATTCTCCGCAATCTCGTACGCATCTAAAGGCCAGCTCTACATTTGGCGCAGATTAAAAAACTCACCACTCAAAATTATAGATGACGAATGGGACGCTGCCCGTGCCAGTGCTGCTGCAGACAGGGAATCTGCATCGCTTTCAAGTATTGCACAATCGCTTGAGACAACCGGGAACGTAAGCAAACAAGATGCGGACGACCCGCTCGTGGTATAAAAGAGCAATTTGCTCTTTAAAGAGCATTCTGCTATAATTGCTATATTATGGCTATATTTAGAAGAGATATTGAGGAGAAAATCAGGAGATTATTGTTTCAAGGCTCAATGGTTGTCATTCTGGGCCCCAGACAATCGGGGAAAACGACGCTCTCTAAAAAGCTCATACACGACTTTGGTGAAAACGGAGCATTTTATGATTGCCAACTGGAAGAAGTACGAAGGCATTTTGCTCTGGGGCAACCAGACCTTTTACTCCCCCTTACAGCCGGTAAAAAAGTTGTCGTTTTTGACGAAGCGCAGACTATTCAAGATATAGGAAGTATTTTAAAGGCATACCACGACACGTATCCGGAGGTGCAGATTATTGCTACCGGTTCATCATCGTTCGATCTGGCAAACAAAATTGTAGAGCCGATGACAGGTAGGGCGATAGAATTTCTCTTATTGCCGTTATCGCTCAATGAAATACGTTCTGTACAAGAAGTTACCAAAGAAGATATGTACGATTTTATGCAATACGGTACGTATCCGGCGATAGTAGCGGCGCAAACCAAAGAATTAAAAGAGGTTGCCATCAAGAATATCGCGACTAACTACTTGTATAAGGATGTGTTCATGTTTGAAGCAATTCGGAATCCAAAGGTATTTGAAGACTTAACTAAACTACTTGCATACCAAATAGGGCAAATGGTCTCAATTGCAGAATTGGCATCAACGCTTGGGGTAAGCAGATCGGTAGTTCAAAGGTATTTACGGCTACTGGAGCAGGCTTACATTATTAAAATCATCCACTCATTTTCCAGCAACCCAAGAACCGAGATAAAAAAGGCATTCAAGGTGGTATTTTTAGATATAGGCGTACGCAATGTATTGGCAGGCGGTAATGAGCCTCTTGAGAAGAGGAAAGATAAGGGCGGAATCTGGGAAAACTTTTTTATTAGCGAACGATTAAAGATCGGTGCCCTTGAGACGTTTCCGCCGGAGATTCTCTTCTGGAGAACACGTACAGGTATGGAGATTGATGTTATTGAAAAGAACGGGGATGCTATTACGGCGTATGAGTGCAAATGGAAAAAAGAGGAGATATCATTTAAAGAGTTCTTAAAAAAGTATAGCGACGCACAAACATTTACAGTAAGCCCCAGTGATTATTACCGTATGGTATAATAGAGTGCATGGCACTGTTTGAAATGTTGGCGCCCTCGCAGAAGGGGAAGCCGAGCCAAAGCCTTCTTACCATCTCCGAGATGCGGGATGGCATTGTTATTTTGAAAGATGGAACGATGCGCGCAATTATGATGATTTCATCTGTTAATTTCGCACTCAAATCAGAAGAAGAGCAGAACGCTATCGTGTATGCGTACCAAGATTTCATAAACTCACTCGATTTTTCTATCCAACTTACTGTTTCTTCCCGCAAAATGGATATTACGCCGTATCTAGAGGAGGTAAAACGCTTGCGAGACTTACAAAAAAACGAACTTCTGCACTTACAGATGACAGAATACATCAATTTCGTGGGGGAGCTGGTAAAAGGAAGTAACATTATGACAAAAACATTCTTTGTGACCATTCCTTTTTCCGTAGCACAGAGTAAAAAAGAGGGATTTTTTTCTAAGATTGGTAAAGGCGCAAAGGGAGCTGCAGGCAAGCATGTTATGAACGATATTGAATTTGAGCATAATAAAACTCAGCTGATGCATCGAGTAGAGCAGGTAGCAATTGGCCTGCGAGGCATTGGCCTACGCGTTGTGCCGCTTAAAACTCAGGAACTACTGGAACTATTCTACAACTACTTTAACCCGCTTACGTCTCGCAATCAGCGAATGCGAAATGCCGCGCAGCTCACGCTGCAGGAAACCGACTCTCCACTATGAATATATTTAAAAAGAAAGAAAAAACGGTTACCGCTTCAACCGCGCGCCCAACTGGGGGGCCAGAGACAGATAAAGAAACTAAAGCCATCATGGACCAATATGATAAGGGCGTATCTTCTCTTCGAGATATTATCGCCCCTTCCGCATTCAAAGTGAAGACAAAATCGATTGAGATCGATGGAAAGTTTGCGACCACAATATTTGTTACTACCTACCCCCGGTACCTTGATACGAACTGGTTTGCGTCTATTGTGAACTTCGATATTGAGTTCGACGTTGCCATGTTCATATATCCGCAAGACTCCGCAACTATCTTAAAAGAACTCCGCAAACGTATCACTCAAGTTTCTACGTCGATCTCTATGCAAGCAGAGCAGGGGAAGGTGCGCGACCCCCAACTTGAAACAGCGTACCAAGATATTGAAGAGCTCCGAGACCGTTTAGTGCAGGGAACAGAGCGGTTTTACCAATATGGGCTGTATATCACCGTGTACGGGAATACCGAAGAAGAGCTAGATGAAATCTTGTCTCAAATAGAAGTGCTGCTTGAAGGCCGCCTTATTTATGCAAAGCCAGCCCTATTCCAAATGGAGCAAGGATTTACCTCTACACTGCCTTTAGGGCACGACGCCCTCGCGGTAAACGTGAATATGAACACATCGCCGCTCTCTACCAGCTTTCCGTTCGTAAGCTCGGACCTTACGAGCAACTCTGGTGTTCTGTATGGGATTAACCTGCATAACAGCAGCCTCATTCTATTCGACCGGTTCAGTTTGGAAAATGCGAACATGGTAATCTTCGCAAAATCCGGTGCCGGAAAAAGCTGTACGGTAAAACTTGAGATATTGCGGAGCATGATGTTTGGAGTAGAAGTTATTGTCATCGACCCGGAACAAGAATATCGCTACCTTGCCGAGGCAGTGGGGGGAGCCTACTTAAAAATTGCAATTGCATCCGACCATCGTATTAACCCGTTTGATTTGCCCGATCTTGGTGAGGATGAAAATCCGGAATCCGTACTGCGAGAAAACATCACCCGCTTGCTCGGATTAATATCGCTGATGGTGGATGGCCTATCTGCCGAAGAGCAATCTATTGTAGATAATGCACTATGGGAGACATACGCACTTAAAGATATTACGCGAGGTGCACGCTGGACCAAGCCAGAAGTTCCGACATTGCAAGATTTTTACAACATTACCAAAGATATGGACGGCGGTAAAAATGTTGCGGTTCGGTTGCAACGATTCGTGGAAGGAACATTCGCCGGAGTGTTTAACCGGGCAACAAATATTGACCTTGATCAGCAGCTCATCGTCTTCAACATTCGCGATATGGAAGAGGAGCTGAGGCCCATTGCCATGTACGTAGTTCTTGGCTTTATATGGAACCGAATAAGGAGCCAACTGAAGAAGCGAATCCTGGTAGTAGACGAAGCCTGGATCATGATGCGCAACGAAGAATCTGCGAAGTTCTTATTCTCTATGGCGAAGCGTGCGCGTAAGTATTACCTGGGAGTTACCACTATTACCCAGGATATTTCAGACTTTTTGGGTTCGAAATATGGCAAGCCGATTGTTACCAACTCATCCATCCAGCTCCTACTTCGCCAGTCACCTGCAGCCATTGATGCTCTTTCAGAAGTATTCTACTTAACCGATCACGAAAAGTTTCGCTTACTCGAAAGCGACGTAGGAGAAGGTATTTTCTTCGCCGGCTTAAAACATGTTGCCATTAAAGTTGTGGCGAGCTATGCGGAAGACCAGGTTATTACATCAGACCCACAACAGATTCTTGCTATTGAAGCGGCCAAGCGGGAGATGGCCGGGAAATAAATATGGCATTGGGGACTATTGCAAACGAGGGCGCAAAGAAAGCAGCACTGGGTATGGCAAGGGGTAGGAATATTAGTCAGCAGCTGCGAGGAGGGCTGCTTAGGAATACTCAAAGCTCGCCAAATAATGATGACGGCGACGAGGGTCAGCAACCATCTGCATACAAAAGCCGACTCGCGATGCTTAAGTCAGGGGCAATTAAGCAGGCAAATGCACAGGCCGGTGCAACCGCAGGCGCTACGGTTGGAGGAACTATCGGATCTATAATTCCGGTAGTAGGCACCGGCATAGGCGCATTTATTGGCCGATTTGTGGGGAAGAAGTTGGGAATTACAGGTATAATCATTATGGCGATTCTAATGATTATATTCTTTATTGTGATGTTTATAGCGATTTTGAAAGGTGCGTGCGAAACAACTGCGGGTCAAGCAGTTAATACTGGAGTATGGATACAGAGTTTTGGTAATGTAGATATATGCGCGCAATTAAAATAATCACTTTTCTATTGTTGGGCAGTTTGTTAGGTCCAATTACTTTTGCTGCCAATACGCCGTCTGCTACTGATTCGCAATCTGGCACTTTTGGGGAGTTTGAGGTTGGCTTGCCGGGAATTACGGATAAATCCATAGATAATTTCATAAAAGACGATAAGCCGATTCTTAAATTTATTGGCGTAGCAGTAAATGTCGTGATTGCGGCTTTGGTTATTATTGGCGTCATCAGTGTCGTCATCGGTGGGTATATGTATATGACAGCTGGTGGCAACGGGGATCAGGTAAAAACAGCAAAAAGCTGGATTCAATCCGCGCTTGTTGGCATTTTTATATCCCTTATATCCGTAGTAATCCTTAATACGATCAACAGATATTTGGGCAGTGACGCGGCAGAGCCGAAGCTTGGAGAAACCGGAACGGGGACTCCGAAAGATGGTGGAGATACAAAGACCGACTCCAACAACAAACCAAGCGGCGCAAACCCTGGCGGTAACGAAACTGCTGCTAGCCTACCGAGCAGCAATGCTGCAACCACCACTCAAGTAGGCCTTGATCCTCAAAACGGAACGCCCGTGCAGCCTCAAAACCCTGCTTCATCTACTCAGCAGGCCCAAACTGGCGGTAATTCTGCGGGACAAACGGGGCAAGCAGGAAATCAGTCACAACCCCAAACTGGTGGTACTCAGGGAATGACTCCAATAAGAGCGGAGATAGCTGCCGCAGCCCAACAAAATCAAACTGTATCGAATAAAATTGATACTGCATTGTCAGCTGCAAAAAATGAGGAAGCAAGACTTGCGAATGGTGGAGATCAACGGAACCTCGTATCTCGATTTTTTGGAGCTAAGCCTGCAGAAACAATCGTATTCGAAAATACCGTTACACCCGCTGCGCTCATTGATGCAGGAAATCAAATCCAAGCAATCGACAAACAAATACTTGGCATTCAAAGCAAGGGCAACCTTAGTGCACAAGAGCAAACTGACCTTGGAGTTTTACGAAGGCAAAGTAACGATGCCTTTCAAAAATATCAAAAACTTCAGGAAAGTATTAAGAACATCGACTTATATAAGGGGAAGGGAATACGCTAGCAGTATCCACCAGAGTGCTGACAAGTCATTTTTCCAATAGATAGTATCGAAGAGGCCGAAGATAAGGATTGATATAATTGCGAGGGCGATAGCTTGGCGATAGACAGTTTTCCCCTCACCCCCGCCCTCTCCCAGAACGGGAGAGGGGAGCGATTTCGTTATTGCTATGTAATTAAGGCCAATGAAGCTCAATAGTCCTAGCAAGCCGGTATTTAGCCAGAATGATATGATCCAATTGTGGGGATCGCGGAAAACATACTCAGCTTGTAGCTTATACCTGCCTGCCGGCAGGCAGGGCTGTGTACTTTTTTCTCCACAGGCCTCTTCCGCAAAACGACGGTGTAATTCCGCTTGGTATGCGGGTTCAAATTGGCCGAGGCCGATACCGAGTATTGGATGTTTTTTAATTAACTCTGCTCCAATATCCCATAATTGCATTCGTACGGTGACAGAATTTGTTGTGTTGGGGTGGATTAATGGGGATATAAGATAGCTAAAGCGGCCGGAGAGGGTGAAAAAGAGAATTGCGATAATCCCCATAATAAAAATCTCTAGGAATAAACGCTTTTGCACCCCACCCATCCTCCCCTTGAAAAGGGGAGGAGTCACGAACGTTCTCTCCCCCTTTTCAAGGGGGAGCTGGAGGGGGTGAGTACGCGAAGCGAGGACTGTTCCAGCTATTACAGTTCCCACAAGCGCAACTATCGCCCCTAATGACTGGGTAAGAACTATGGCAATAAGCATTACTATCGCAGCATATTTATAAAACTTGTCGGTATTTTTTACGCCGAGCCAAGCCGCAAGAACGGATGTTGGAACAAGGAATAATGCTAGCGAATTTGGGACGTCGTAGACGGAATATATGCGGTTAAACCCGTGTATTTGTGAAAATCCGAATAAGGCGACTACGAGGCCGGAAAGAATAAGTGAGCGGATAATTGCCTTCTTATCAGTTGAAGTATGTACCAAAAGTCCAAACAAGATAGGAGTTATGATCCAGCCCTTGAGAATACCTAGACTATTTCGTAGCTCTGAAGATATGGTAGTGGAAATAATTGCGGAAAGAATAAAAAGGGCGATAAAAATAAGAGTAGATTTTGGTATCGCGCGAAAACCGCTGGTCTCCTCAACGCTTGGGGTTTTAGCGTTAACCCCAAGCGTTTTCCCGGCCAGCCAACTCGCCGCTGTCGCCCATACTGCGACTTCAAATACATTAGTTGGGATTCCGAATACATTGAATCGGACAACGTAGAGCGGCAGAAGGCCTGTAAGCAGAGATACAAGAATGTTTGTCATAAGGATTTCCCCTCACCCCCGCCCTCTCCCAGAACGGGAGAGGGGATCGATACTACAGCTGCCAATAACATATAAACCATCAGTATGTGCGGATACAGCAGACTATTCGTAAACTGTGACTGCATAAGAAGGGCTAGTGTCACAAAGAGGAAGCAGAGGGAATACAGATTATTGGTTTGCAGAAATTTACGAAGATGAAATGCCATAGCCGCAAATATGGGTGCAAAAAAGAGTGCTGTGCCGATTATCCCCGTTGTAACCAAAAGCGTAAGCACACTGCTGTCAGAACCTGCTCGGGAATGGGCAGTAAAATCCGAGATAACCCCTGCATCTTTGGCAGCAAATTGGTACGCATTATACCCAACCCCCAATAGAATATTCGGCTCAACAAGGTTCCGCCAAACTGTTTTATATGCATCGCTGCGTATACTGACCGTTGGATCATGAAGAAAAATATTCGACGCCCTATCACCAAGCAACATTATACCAAGCACAATACACGCTATAGCAAGACTGGCGCCCAGTATTACCAGCTTTTTATATATTGGAGTGATACGAACGCGTAGTAGATATAAGATTCCGCAAATAGTTCCCGCAACAAATATTGCAATAAAGGTACTGCGGGATTGGGTGAGAAGAATGGCGGGGAAGATGATGGAGACTGCTGCAATTCTCCTCAACGCTTGGGGTTTTAGCGTTAACCCCAAGCGTTTTCCCGAATTGCCCACTACGACGTACGGCAGAAGTATCACCAGGAATATCCCAAAGAAATTAGGGTCGAGCCATGTTGATACCATTCTAAAGTTGTGAGGATCCCAACCGCCAGAGATGCCGTGAAGTGAAGGCTGAACTATGAGTTGAATATATCCGAGAACAACGAGGGGGATGACTAGAAAAAGAATAAGGGGCCTCAATAGCTTTTGATTATTCTTATTTTGAAATATGACGAAAAACGAGGGAAGTAGGGCGAGAGTTGTAAACAGCCGTATCCAATACGACAAGGCTACTATAAATTCTTCGCCAGAAAGCTGGCCTATGTGTATGCAAAGTACGAATAAGGACCAAAGGAGGAATGGGGTGATGGCGGCAAGGGCCCATTGCGCCTTTCCCCTCACCCTAACCCTCTCCCCATCCGGGGCGAGGGGAGCGACGATCGCGTATACGATAACCAGAACATTTGCGATATCGCTTGGTAATATGACCCCTCCGCCAGTTGGCGGATTGCCAAATAACGGCAACCTCACTAACTGGCCACAAATAATGCTCGTAGCCCAGATAACCAGCACTATACCTGCACCTACCGAGCTTCGGGACGTGCTATGCGATATATTTTTCGTAGAATCCGCTGGAGTAGCCATATAGAAGTAGAGTAGTGCTTTTTATAGTACCTGTCTGCGGACATATCATATATGCGTGTTTTTAGTGCCGTGTCTGCCTGACTTGCTCCGCGTATATGAATAGCCCTAGCTTGCGGATGTACCCAGACCGAATATCCTGCTTGCCGGACCCTGCGGCAAAAGTCTACGTCTTCCCAGTACAGGAAGAACTGTTCATCAAAACCGCCAAGCTGATCAAAGATGGCTTTTTTTACTACCATAGCGCCTCCAGATACCCAGTCGACGTGGATTCCCCGATCAAGTCGGGGAATGACGTGAGCTGGCCGGAATGACGACTTACGCTGACGACGCATTAGCTGCATAAGGGTTGGCTCATACCCGTACCCTGCGGACTCAGAAATACCCTGATCATCCTGCAGCGCCAATCCAACAACGCCTATTTTTTCACCCCCATCAAAAAGGTCTTGGGCATACTGCAGCGCGCCCGTTTCCAAATATGCATCCGGATTTATAAAGAGAACATAATCAGTGTTCATATGTTGCGCACCCTTGTTTGCCGCATATCCAAAGCCTTTATTCTCAGACAAGGCGATAACTTGAACCTGCGATGCATTAACTTCTTGAAGCGTAGTATCCGTAGATGCGCTATCTACAACAACGATGTCCGTAATACCTTCGCCCCTTAGGCTTTCAACACACTTGGTAATATACTGTTCGCTATTATGCGTGACAATGACCGCCCCGATTGTTACGACGTGGATTCCCCGATCAAGTCGGGGAATGACAATAGCACCTAACCGCCCCGCGCGAGCATCGGCAAGAGCCTCGGCTATAATCTGATGCGTGTGCGAATTCTGATAGCGGTGATATATCTGCCGCACCGTGTTTACCGTATACCAATACAATCTCCAGACATACGATAGTTCGTGTTCCAGTACATACGCACCGTTGCGAACCAGGTAATAAAGTTTTTGGTCTGACGTATCAGTTTTTTCATCATCATGATGCACAACAGGGGACGAAATACGCATAAGCCGTACGCTCTGTTTTTGCGCACGCACGCTTACTACAACATCCTCCCAGTACATGAATAACTCTTCTGGAAATACCATGTTCAATGCGAGACCGTGCTCAAGAGCCATGAATGCCCCATGAACATACGGAATGCGAAAGAAGTTCTTCGTGTATTCGTTTCCAACAATGCGCGCCCTGCCTGTTACAAGCGACACGCTGCCCCAAGTAGTGCCTGCGAGTACACTGGGCCCTCCATATTGGGTCCACCACTGGGCAACGCCCTGAATACCATCATGCTCTGCAGTTGCATCATTATT
>MHHP01000014.1:13354-16900 GCA_001817055.1 Candidatus Andersenbacteria bacterium RIFCSPHIGHO2_02_FULL_45_11 | reverse complement strand
TGCCGTATACCTTCTGCAAGACCCGCCGCATAGCCTTTATTTAAAGGAGAATCTGCCATATCGCCATGATCAATAACAATAATATGATCGGGAACCCGAGTACCGCTTTGAAGAGACACTACTGCACGATTAGTTATGGCCTTATCGCCAAAATGGACAATAATGGCAAAAATAGATGGTGTTTGTGGAATATTTGTGGATAACTCTGTGGATAAGCCACCCCTATCTGTGAACATCTTAGGTATTCGAGGCCCGTTATATACTCCGTACCAGAACTCTCCGGCTGTTACATACTGGAAGATCCAGGGGATATTAAGCCTATTTCCATGCATTTTCATGAATACCCCCATCAAAAACCGCGCCCCAGATACCTGGTACAAAAAATGACGCATACGGCGAGTAGGTGTCGTGTTCACAGCCCTAATCCCAGCCCCTACAAGACGCTGCCGCGCTAGGATTGCTGACGCAGAGTATGCGTGCCGGTGGAGAGCTAACGATGCATGTAGTGGCGTAAGTACAAAGCCTTTGACTGCAAGGCGAGAACCGAACTCAAGATCCTCCCATCCGTATTGCGTAAACTCTTCTGAAAAAGAATCAGCTCCAATTAACGCGCGCTTGAGCGATACAAACGAGCCGTAGAAGAAGTGTGATGCATCACATACAGATGCCCCCAGGATTGCGTCGTAATCATTTTGCTGCCCACCATGCATCATCCACTCCATAAACGGCGTAGGCGTGATCCTGGGGTCCCAGACGATGCATCCTAATGCGCCTTGGTGAGCATCTGGGTTCTGATCGTGAAATACAAGATGTTCTTGGAGCGCGCCTTCGCGCAAAATAATATCGTCCCCTAAAAATAAAATCACATCGGCCGTCGATGCTGTAATTCCTGCGTTCCGTGCCTTCGATATTCCTGAGTGGGTCAACGTCATTACTTTGGGTACTTGCCACGGATAGCTCCACGTTTCATTATCGCGATATGGATTTTCAGAACCGTCATCGCAAACAATCAGCCTGACATGCCAACCATCGGGAATTTGCTGAGCTAGTAATGCGGGGATCACATACTGCCGAAGCCGCTGCGCTCCGTTGTATGTTGGAATAACAATATCGCATGTCTTCATAGAGACGTGTGAGATCGCAATAGTGACAGCGATGTTTTACTCCATATGCCACATGCGTGCATACTCGCAATGTACAATGCGAGCGACACAGCAAGGCGTACCCATATGCTACTTCCTGGTAGCAACAGTGCTGCAATTGCAACAGATGCGCACGCACCCAGAATTATAGCCATACTGCTTTTTGCAGGAATCTTCCACGCAATGTACTTCCGAACCATGATGGCCGCAGCCACTGTTGCGGCCACTTCTGTTGCAACCGTTACCCATGCTGCAGCGGAGGCTCCAAATTGAGGGATTAGTACAAGATTTAGGGCAACATTCCCAACCATAAGAGCTGCGTACAATAGCGCGAGAAATTTCTGCTTGCCTAACGCAATTAAACTAAACCCGAAAATATTCCCCAAAAACATAGTGCCAAGCGCGATTGCAAGAATACGGAGCAGTATTTCAGACGCAATAAACGTATCACCTGCCAGTAGTACTACAATTTCTTTTGAAAATACTGTGAGCACTGCAACTATAATCCCTGCACCAGATAACGAGAGCGTGAGGCCTTGCGTAATGAGCTGCTCAACTCTAGCACCCTGGGCTCGTGCAAGAGCAGAGCTGATAGCGGGGAGTAGCAACCCTCCAATCATCGCCGGGAAAAAGAGTCCATTTTCAACCACCTTATACGCCAATGAATACAACCCTACTTCTTCGCTTGTACGCAACCAGGACAACAGCACGGTATCGATCCGAAAATAAATGACATTCAAGATGAGCATGAGGGCAATGGGCCATGACGTGAGCACAATCTGCCACCACATGTGCCTTGAAAATCGTATGCGCAATAACCGTTTCTTGGGTATAGCAAGCATATGAATAATGAACGAGACAGTAAGCCCACTTGTAAACGCACCTGCAACCCACAAGGCGGTTGCATTACTAGGAAATATAAAAAAGACAGCGGCAAGAGCGGCAACTTGCATAAGACGACCCACAACATCACCGAGTGTTGCGCGCCACACACAGCCGTGTGCCTGAAATACGCTCATGAGCAGCTGACTTCCGGATTGGAATATCAAGCCTATGGCAAGTATGGCAAACATTGGTGCGTGCGTGCGTGCCGACGGAAGTATTAGAGATACAACACTGCCGATTCCAAACAATACTACCAGCAGCGTGAGCCTTAGAGATGCGATGTTTGCGATCTTCTCGCTCGGCTCTCCATGGGTGCCTCCCAATTCACGACTCAATGTGAGATACAGCCCGAAATCAGCCGCTAGCTGAAGGATGGCCGCTATTGTGAGAATAAGGGAGTACGCTCCAAACCCTCCTACGCCCAGCATGCGCGTCATGAGCGCCGTTGCAGCAAGTCCGCACGCGAGCGTTACCCCACGCCCGATTGTTGCGATGAGTGCGTTCGAAAAAATTGATTGGCCCATTTAGAGGAATACGGGGCGTACAACCACTCGTCGATCCCGTCCGTCTCCCATACTTTCTGTGCTCACTTCTTTGTGAGCAGCCAATGCGGTGTGGATTGTTCTGCGATCAAGCGCGTTCATGGGGTCAAGCGTAATAGGGCGGCCCGTGCGTTGCGCCTTGCGAGCAACCTCTTCTGCAAGTCCAGATAAGTTTTTTTCGCGACGAGCGCGATATCCATTTACGTCCACCATAATGTGAGTGGTTGCATCCAGATGACGGCGAAGCACACAGCGAATGATATGCTGCAGAGATTCCAAATGAGCCCCCTGCGGGCCAATCAGTGTTCTGCCATTGTCACCTGCCATAATAGAAATTCTAAGTGTTTCAGGAGCGGGGCACTCGCACACCACCTGAACTTCCTCTAGCCCAACAACACTCAAAAGCCTGCGTACATGTTCCGAAATAAGCTGGGCTGCTGGATCTTCCATATGTGTACACCATATGCAAAACCCAAAAAAATATCAAATCCCCGGTGGGTTTTCTTTTAGCTTCAGTGTTTTTTTGACGACAAGCTGCTGCACGATTCCGAAAAGCGTGGAAACAGACCAGTAGAGAGCGAGTGCGGCCGGCAGGCGAAATGAAATAAAGACTGTCATGGCGGGGAATATGTACATCATGTTCTTTTGCATTGACGCCATCATTGCGGCCGTTTCTTCATTTCCTCCTGGCTGGGCTTGAGGCGCAGGAGACAGATACTTCATTTGAATAAATTGGAAGATACCCGCAATAACGCCAAGCAGAAGACTGGGCGTACTTAAATTAATTCCCAAAAAGGTAAAGCTGAGCGCTACGGGATGTGCAACAAAACTATATAGAAAATGGTATGTATCTGGCGTAAGGCCCGTAAAAAATACGCGGTACAACGCAAGAAGCACCGGAAGCTGCACTATAAGGGGCAAACAACCGCTTGCTGGGTTTACCCCAGCCTCTCGGTAAATACGCATTGTTTCTTCTG
>MHHP01000014.1:0-13339 GCA_001817055.1 Candidatus Andersenbacteria bacterium RIFCSPHIGHO2_02_FULL_45_11 | reverse complement strand
CGTCTTTATGCTTCTTCTTTGCATCGTCCAGCTGAGATTGGATTTTCTTCATTTTTTCCTGGTTTTTTTGCATCGCTTTTGCCTGATGCAAAAAGGAAGGCAGGAGGATAAGCCGGACAATAATGGTAACAAAAATAATAGCCCACCCAACACTATGGCCTGGCAATACGTTCGTAATCCCTATCAAGAGGTTTAATAGGGGGCGGAATAAGGCCTCGTTATAGAGAAAAGAAAATATATTCATACAGGGTCATATCCTCCCGCTGAAAATGGGTGACAACGAGCAATTCGTTTCATTCCCATCCATACTCCAAGCATGCCGTGACGTGCTATCGCTTGCGCGGTGTACCGAGAACACGTTGGCTCAAAACGGCAGACTCTCTTGGCTCCAAGAATATAGTGTGCTGCTTGATACCAGGCAATAGGCTTACGTAGAATGTGCTGTTGTAATTGCATGGGCTATATGTGTAGTTATTTCCTCAATGTTTATTGAGCGCGCCTGGGTGTTACTCGCGACTATTACCATATCATACGGATTGCCTTGCATAAGAGGAAGGGCAGATGCTGCCGCGCGAAGCCTGCGCTGGATTCTGTGTCGCCCCACCGCAGATTTATCAACCTTCTTTCCCACAACACAAGAGATTCGGGTATGGGTAGTGAGTGCGGGAATAAGAATATACAGCGTGGCAAAGGGGGTCTGGACGCGCTTTCCCAATCGAATAACCTGCTGGATGTCCGCAGTTTTGGCAAGCCTATGCTTTGGCGAAAGCATTGTTACTTTTTTGGAGAAATCCGCTTACGACCGCGCTTTCGACGACGAGACAAGACAGCAGCATGCTTCTTTAATCTCGAGAGGAAGCCAAATCGGCGAGAACGGCGGCGCTTGCTTGGTTGGTAGGTTCGCTTTGGCATGTGGTTTATAATGAGTCATCCGCGTACGCAAGTCAAGCAATTTTGTTATACACACCTTTTCCACAAAATACCCACACTACCTGTGTACACAACTGTGGATAACCATGATACGATATCGGGTGCATATGAAAGACGACCAGATTTGGAAAGTAGTACTAGATCAGCTTGAGCTTCGAGTGAGCCGTAGCAACTTTCTTACCTGGTTCAGAAACACTTCCATTACAGACCGCGCAGATGGGATGGTCACCATTGAAACAAAAAATCCCTTTGCCCACGTGTGGCTCTCAAAAAAGTATCGCTCTCTTATCCTGGAAACACTCCAGGGCGTTGATACCACGATTGCTGATGTAAAATTCTCCGTTCCATCCCAGACCACAGCTCAACGTGTTGTAAAAAAGAATGTGCGAATCGTTGCACAAAAAAACCAACCACTTCCCACTACAGACAACCAGCAGCCGTCTACACCCACGAGAATCGGGCGCGGAGCGGGCGCGTCATCTTCATCTATTCCACTCAATGCAAAATACACATTTGATACGTTCGTTGTTGGAACAAGCAACGAAATTGCACACGCAGCATGCAGAGCAGTGGCAAACAGGCCAGGAGAAGCTTATAACCCTCTATTTATTTATGGGGGAGTTGGTCTTGGTAAAACACACCTCCTCCAAGCGGTGGGGAATGCAATCCTAGACGCAAATCCATCATTCACCGTCATGTATGTTGCTTCTGAGAAGTTTGCGAATGAATTTGTGGAATCCCTCCAAGAACAAACTACTCAGCAATTCAAAAAACGATATCGTAACGTCGATGTACTTATTATCGACGACGTGCAGTTCTTTGCCGGGAAAGACAAAACCCAAGAAGAATTGTTTTACACCTTTAATTCACTCTATGGGCAAAATAAACAGCTTATCTTAAGCTCAGATCGGCCCCCAAGCGCTATCCCAACACTCCAAGAGCGCCTCTCTTCTCGCCTTGCAGCGGGTATGATCGCCGACATAAAAAAACCAGACTACGAAACACGCCTCGCTATCCTTCAAGAAAAACGAGACTTGCGAGGAGTCCCAATCGATCAAGACGTATTGGTATTTATTGCAAAAAATGTCCAAAGCAACGTACGAGACCTAGAGGGCGCCTTTAATCAAGTTGCGGGGCACTCAGAATTCCATAATGAAAAAGTAACCATCGAACAAACAAAACGAATCCTTAAAGACACCCTTACAAAGCCCCAGCGCAAAACGATTAATGTACAGGAAATCATCGATGCAATTAGCTCTTATTACAACATCTCCCATACCGACCTTTGTGGGAAATCCCGAAAAAAGGAAATAGTACGGCCTCGCCAGGTTGCCATGTACCTCCTTCGCAAAGAAAGCAGCATGTCGTTCCCATCTATTGGGGAACACTTCAGTGGAAGAGACCACACCACAGCAATGCATGCGTGCGAAAAAATAGAGAAGTTAATTGAACAAGACGAAGAGCTATCACAAGAAGTACTTTTTTTACGAGAACGAATCTATGCCTGATGTGGAAGACGCGTGCACAAACGGTGGTAATCTGGGGAATTCCTGGGTATATACCATAATTCATACACACTCGTCCCCAATTCATCCACAGTTTAGCGCTCTTTTATTCACAGGTTTTCCGAGTGGCTCTTGCCTATATAGAGGCGAGAAAACGCCATATCCACAGAAATTTAGCCCTCTATAATAACGTACTACCTTATATTATTATGAAGTTCACGTGCACGCAGGAAAATCTTTTACGAGGCATTTCTCAAACGGCCCCCATTGCGGGGAGGAATTCTCAGCTCCCTATTCTCGCAAATGTTTTGTTACATACACAGCAAAACACCCTTGTTCTTACAAGTACTGATTTAGAGATTGGGGTGCGTACGGTAGTTGGGGGAAAAATGGGAGAAGAGGGTAGTTGTGCTATTTCTGCAAAGAAGTTATTTGAATACGTCCAGCAGCTCCCAAAAACTCATCCAATCACAATAGAAAAGAAAGAGCGGACTGTAATAGTTTCCACAAAGGGGTTTACTGCTCAATTTTCTTCTGCTGATCCGGAAGAATACCCACTCTTACCAGAAAAATCTGCAACAGATGGCATTACTATCTCTTCAACGGTTTTGTGTGAGGCTATTGCAAGTACGTTATTTGCCGCAACTCGAGAAGAAACCAGGCCAGAAATTCGGAGTGTTATATTGTCTTGGAGGGACGGCGGTCTTCATGTGGCCGCAACGGATAGTTTTCGTCTCGCGGAATATACTGCACTTACCCCCTCTGTGCGCGAGGTTTCTGTGCTTTTGCCACTTTCTTCTGCCCAGGAGGTTGCTAGGTTATTTGCTCAGGTTGGAGATGTTACGGTAACACCTCATGAAAATTACGTTTCTTTTGAATCGTCTCATATCGAGGTTACATCTCGCCTTGTAGATGGTGTGTATCCGAAATATGAAGATATTATTCCTACAACACATACAACGGAGGTGCGTATTAATCGCGATGAATTTTCACGAGCGTTAAAAACGATATCAGTTTTTCTTCCCCGAGACTCAAAAAGGGTTTCGTTATCTATTCGTCCGTCCGAGGGTGAGCTTACTGCTCGTGTTGGTGGTGGGGAAAATGGTGAGGGAGAGGTTCGGTGTGAAATTGAGGGAACCGGAGATGATATAGATGTATTGATGAATGTGCAGTATCTTCTTGAGGGTATTGCACATATTGCGGGCGATGTATGTGAGGGGTACTTTTCTGGCAAGCATGAACCGGTTGTTTTTCGTAGGCATAGCAAGGAGGATGCGTACGTGTACGTTGTGATGCCAATCCAGGTTTGAAAAGTGCGTATGAAAGTCTTGTCTGTAAGTATTCATCAATTTCGAAACCTTACCCTTCCTGCACCTATTGCTATACCTTCCGCGCCCCTTGTTGCAGTACTTGCCCCCAATGCAAGTGGAAAAACTAATTTCCTTGAAGCGCTCGTGGTGTTGTTGCGGGGGAAATCGTTCCGTGCTCGTAATGAAGAGTGTGTGGGGTGGGGAAAGGACAATTTTGTTGTTCAGGGGCAAGTTGATTATGGGCATGGAAGTGCCGGGCTTATGGTTGCCTATAATGTGCTAACAAAAGCGGTCCGCATTACAGAAAACAGCGCACCTGTTTCCCCGGTAATGTTTTTTGGGCAGTACCCATTGGTGGTATTTTTACCCGAAGACGCTTTTTTGTTTTCTCGTGGCCCGGTTGGAAGAAGAAATTTTCTTAATACTTCATTGGCAAGTAATAACAACTACCTTGCAAGTGTTGTGCAATATCATCGGGCCCTGCGACAACGGAACGCTGCGCTCAAGCATGCAAAGAGTAGCGCAGAGATTGGGCCGTGGACTGATCTTTTGGTTGAGCATGCTCGCGCAGTCTGGTCTCATAGAACATTATTTACAGACTATCTGGCATCCCAGGTCCCTGCTATATATGAAGCACTTTTTCGTGAGAAGCTCGGGCTTGAGCTTATGTTCGTTCCTGGGGCTGCGAATATGGAATCTTTCCGAGATCTCCTGGATGATTCTTGGAAGTATGAACAACGTTATCGATATACTTTATATGGTCCGCATCGTGATGACTTTGAGGCGAAGGTTGATGGTCGCCCTGTTTCTGCTGTGCTGTCTCGTGGGCAAATGAGAGGGCTTGCCGTTGCGTGTAAGGTGGCTGCTTTTAGCTTTATGAAGCAGCTTTTGGGCCAAGACCCCTTGTTACTTTTTGATGAAGTCTTGAGCGAGTTGGACCCTGATCGTCAAAAGTCTTTGCTGGAGTATATTAGCGCATCTCAGATTATTATGACGTGCAGCCATCTTCCTGATGAAATTAGGGCCAAGAGCGAAACCGCGATCATTGACGTACGTTCGTTTAGTCAGGCATCGTATTAAGGATGGCACTTGAGAATATATCGAAGCTGTTTAGTGAGCGAGTGACGGCTATCTCTGGGAGCGATATTGGCTATGGTATTGAACGTTTTTTGCAGACCGCATTGCGTTCTCAGCGCATTCAGTGCAGGAATGATGGGGGTAGTGGTATTACTATTCGGGCTGGAACTTGCGCGTTAGCGCAAGCAGTTCTGGTGCACGAATATGATCTTCGCCTCTTTGCACAGCGCGAGCTTGGGTGCACAATAGGGAGTATATGCGTTCTGTTGTAGTGGATATTGAAACTGTTGGCGCTGATTTTTCGTCTTTAGACGAATACACGCAACAAGATATTTTGGGGCGCATCCGCGCTGCTGCGGGTACGGCAAAATATGATGAAGAGCTAGCGACCTATATGCAGGATTTACAGTTTTCCCCCCTTATCGGCCAGGTGGTAGTTCTGGGTGTGTATGATGTTGAACGAAAAAGTGGTGTTGTTTCGTTCCAAGCCCCAGGTCAAGAAATTGGAGAGATTGTTGATGGCGACATGACGTATAAGCAGAGGAATGAAAAAAGTATGCTGGAAGCTTTTTGGGGCGGGATTGGAGAATATGACCAATGCATTACGTTCAATGGGCGCGGCTTTGATATTCCGTATCTTATTGCTCGCTCAGGTGCGAACGGGGTTCATATAACCCGAGACCTTATGAGTAATCGTTTTAATAACAAGTCGTGGGGCGGGATTGTGCACGTTGATTTACTAGATCAGCTTTCCTATTATGGGGCTGTTCGTAGGGCGGGGAGTTTGCATCTATGGACACAGGCGATGGGTATTGAAAGCCCGAAGGGTGGAGATATCTCGGGAAAAGAAGTTGGTACTGCGTACAAAGATGGCAGGGGCCTTGATATTGCTCGGTATAATGCGAGGGATCTTATTGCTACCACAAAGCTATACGAGCGCTGGAGGCAGTTTATGCAGCCACGCTAAAAGAGCTTTTAGCTGCATTAGCTTCGTTAGCTTATAGATTTACTTAATTATTATAGTCTTTCGTTCGGATTCAGCCGTGTTGCCTGTTTTGTCGTACGCAACGGCGTATATGGTGTATGTGCCTGAGCCGGGAGCATCTTGCCACTTTGTATCGTACCTATTATTGCCGGTAGGGGAAGAAACTCGTGCAATTCGTTTTGTTCCTTCGCTTCCTTCTTTTGTGTATAGAATGTCTACCAGTGTAATGCCGCTCGTGTCTGTGGCGGTAGTTTTAATTTCAAGCGGGAAAGATGTTGCTGCTATGGTCGCGTTATTAGCAGGTGTATGTAGGGTTACTTTTGGAGCCGAGGAGTCTGGATTGATAATGAATGTGCGATGAGCTGTTCCGATAAGACTGTTTTCGGTGATTGCTTGAATGAGTAATGTTTTTCTTCCAGAAAAAGAAGGGGGAAATGAGAAGGCCGCTTCGTATGAATCGTTGGGCCCTCGGGATGCGATTTCCTGGTTATCTAGCAGGAAGCGAACAGTCTTAATGGGATGAGGTGAGTCTATCTCTGCGCGCACAGTAACAGGGCTTTCTTTTAGCACTGTTCCTTCGGGTGATGTGATTTTAACTTTTGGCAGTTCATCGCTGCTCCCAATGTTGCATGAAGGCGTTGGGAGTGACGATACGTACATCGGTTCATTTATATCATCCTTCTTTTCTTTGGCATGCTTTTCTCTCCATGCTGCTGTGGCAGCTTCCCAATGCACAAACTGCGGGTCTGCCTCGGCTCGGGCAGGGGGAGGGCCGTTGGGGTCTCCTTTGCGCGTATAGAAGAGGATGCTTCGAAGTTCTTTAAACGTGCGGATTTGCCCAGAATCAATAGGACAATCAATTGTGTAGAGCGTTTGTGTCTCTGGGACCCACTTTCCCTTTACCTCGGGTAGTGCGCCGCCAATGATGGGGTGTGCTGCAGGGGGGAGGACTTCAGGCGCCGTGAATCGCTCAATGGGCGTCTTTTCTAGGGCGCGTTTCATAAATTCGTTCCAAATTGGAGCGGCGGTATGTGCTCCTGCAGATTTTCCGTTCATAGGCGAATTGTCATTGTTCCCAGTCCACACCCCTGTTACTAAAGATGGGGTATAGCCTACCGTCCACCCATCTCGAAAGTCTTGAGTTGTACCCGTCTTGGCGGCGGAGGGTCGTATCCCTAGCGTTAATGCGCTATTGCTTCCAAATACAGCTGCGCGAGCACTGTTGTCTGCTAAGACATCGGTTGTCATGCGGGCGGTCTGGGGTTCGAGTGCAATTTCTCCTGTCTTTGGAGGTTCTTTGGATACGTCAAAGAGGGTTTCTTTTCCGTGCTCAACCTTCAAGATAGCTCTTGAAGGAAAGCGGACACCCTCGTTTGCGAATACCCCGTAGGCGCTTGTTAGGTCTAGGAGTCGTACTTCGCCACCACCTAACACGAGCGAAAGTCCATATCGGTCGGGATCGGTAAGGGTCGCAAGCCCCATTTTTTGTGCAAGCTCAACTGCATATTTTACGCCTGCTAAGTATAGCGTTTGAACGGCAGGAATGTTGTACGAGCTTGCAAGCGCTTGGCGCATGCTCACGGGCCCGTGTTGCTGCAAGTCGTAGTTTTTTGGTATGTACCCTTGTCCAAAGTCTGTTTCCGCATCTACGAGAATTGTTTCTGGCCGGTAGCCTTTTTGGAACGCCGCGGCGTATACGAACGGCTTAATAGAGGAGCCTGGCGATCGTTTTCTTATAGAAACATTCACATTTCCATCGATGTCAGCATCAAAATAATCTATTGAACCAACCATGCTTAACACATCTCCATTTTTCGGATTCATTGCAACTAGCGATGCATTCTTGGCGCCCCCAACCTTTAGACGATCTCGATACTTCTTTAATGTTTCTTCTGCAATGAGCTGCAGGTTCATGTCGAGCGTCGTTATGACTTTGAGGCCACCCTGGTCTACTACTCGTTCTCCGTATTCTTCATCCAGAAGTTCTTTAATATAAAAGACGAAATGAGGAGCCTGAATATTTTCTGATGCCTTCTGGAATACAAGCGATTCTCCCTTAGCTCTATCCGCTTCTTCGGGTGTAATCATTGCGAGGTCTTTCATGCGTCCAATGACATATTCTTGGCGCGTTTTTAGGTCTTCCTGGTGAGAGCCATAGGGTGAATAGTAGGTGGGTGCCTGCACCATTGCTGCGAGGGTTGCCGACTGAGCGATATTCAAGTTTTTTGCAGATGTGCCAAAAAATGTTTGTGCTGCAGCCTCTACGCCATGAGATCTGCTTCCATACGGGATTGTATTTAAGTACATTTCCAAAATTTGGTCTTTGGTAAACCGTTGCTCCAGCTCAATAGCAAGCACCCACTCTTTCACCTTGCGTTGAATCGTTCGTTCCGGTGATAAGATTGAATTTTTTATGAGCTGTTGGGTAATTGTTGAACCTCCCTGCGCGCGTTGGCCGCTTAAGGGCTTGAGGATAATTCCACGAAGAATTCCAGAGATTGCAATTCCATTATGCTCATAAAACTTGTCGTCCTCTGCGGCAAGTGTTGCTTTAATTAGTAGGGGGGACATGTCGGCAAGATCAACGCGCGTGAGCTTTGCCTCTCCGATCTCGTACAATAAATGTGTTCCTGTATAATCGTATATTTTTGTGGACTCATTTATGGGGTTTTGTTGAATATTGCTCGGGTCGGGCAAGTCGCGGCTCCACCATAGCACGGTGGCTGCTGATATGAGAAGGCCAATTCCGGCTACGGTGAGTATTGCCGGAATAGCGCGGCGCGATAAAAGTCGTTGGCCGATGATAGCCGCAATCCGGGGTTGCCTATGGTAGCGTCGAGTTGGCATAGTGTGCTAAGTATATCACGTACGACGCAGCTTACCGGGATTTACAAGAAACCCCCTCAAGTCTCGCCTTCCTAAAATCATGTCATATTTCATGTGGGATCTATCTACCATAGAAGCCTCCGTTTTGATGTTTTTGTTGCGAATGCTCATAGAAAGCGCGATTACTGGCCTTGTTTGTGTGCCTAGTGCCCCTCGCACACCCTTATGAACAATAACTGGTTTATCGATTCCGATTTTTTTTGCAACACCTTCATCAATGGTCGTTCGGTATGCTCCCGTATCTACTTTTGCCAGCAAAGAGTGTTGTTGCCCATCTTGGTCAAAAATAATAACCTTCTCTTCGATGCTTAAGACTGTGTGGCCGGAAACCTCCTCAATTTCGTGCTCAAGCTCTTCGCCGAATAGGTTTTTTGCCAGCTGAATTTTTTTCTCGATACTTTTTGTTGTGAGGCCTTCTACTCGATTGAGGCGTGACTTTAGTGGGGCAAGGTTGGCAAATTGAATATCGAGCCCTGGCCGCGCGTTTACTTCAAGTACAAGCGGGCCATCTTCTCGGTCGATTGCAATGTCCACTCCGACGTAATTGAGTCCGCAGGCTGAAGAGGCACGGCTTGCGAGGAGAAGGATGTCATTCCAAAATGGAATGTGAATGCCAGCAAGAGCGAGCCGTGTATGGGGGGCTGCTGAAATGAGGCGATGGTGCAGGATTGCGGTTGTAGTAGTTCCGAGTGATAAGTCTATTCCCACTCCAATTCCACCCATGTGCAAGTTTGCTTTGCCTTCGGATTCCTCGGTAGGCAGGCGTAGCATTGCCATTACGGGCACTTGGTTGTATACGATAACGCGAATATCGGGAATTCCTTTTACGCTATATGGCTTTAGGTCGGCATGTATTTTGACCCTTTGTTCAAAAAACGCCGTATCAGGAACGCTGCTCTTCGAGAAGTTTCCGTCTAGAATATCCATAATATGTTCTCGTAAATCGGGGATAAATACCTCGTCTCTGCTCGCTTTTACCCAGTTTCCTTGCTTGTTCCGTCCAAAAATGACGACAATACCACCTCCGCCTGACGAGGATGTTGGTTTTAATACAAACGAAGAGGGGAGGCGTGTCCATCTAAAGTGTTTCAATTCAGAGCGATTCTTAATCACGGAAAAAAGGCGAGGAGTTGCCAGCCCTGCTTTCTGGAGCGCCTTTTTTGTTGCCAGTTTATTGTTTGCGAGTCGGATGGATGCCGGAGAGTTTGATTTTCGGATGTAGTCGATCATTCGAGCATTCATGCCCAGAATATCTCCCCAGCCTTTATGTATAAATGGTGCCATATGGCTTCACGCTCTATTGCATGTATCGAAGAAGTCTCCGAAACCGGATATATTCGGTAAGGCGCAGCCCAGTCCATCGCCCTAGAAGAATGTTGAGAGGAATTGCTAATAGCACTATCTCGGGATACGAAACAAATAGTGTTCGTAAGAGTTGCCAGCTTACGATGAAGTAGCACCCGATAGATAGTCCGAGAGTCCACGCAGTTACTGTGAGGGCGCTTTTTGCCCCAGCTTTAAATTGGAGTGCGATAAATTCTTCTGCCAGAAGGGCGAGAATTAATATTGGAAAAATAGAGAACGATGCAAGCGCTGTGTTGTCCGTTGCAGCGCCGAGCCCAAACACCAACAGGATTGCAAGACTGGCTCCGGTTAGTACGAGCGCCATGCGAGGCAGGTATAACAGATGAAACTGGCGCATAAGCAGGCGAGTAATAGTTCCAGATGCTAGAATTGCGGAAAATATAATGAGTCCATACGGAAGCCCCAGTACGAGGAAGCTTAGCGTTGTCATTGCTGGTGTTACAATTCCAAACGCCTTCATTCCGACTACCTGGCGCGAGAATGAAAGAATGGTCGCGATAACTGGGAGCATGAGTATCAGTGTTACGCTGTTGATCGGTACCCCTTTGTTCACAAGATAGTTAATGCCGAATGACATAAAATTGGTAATTCCGATATCTCGAATAGTTCGTGCTGAAAATTCTCCCAATAAACGATGTCCCATCGCAGATCCTACGATTTTTTGCTTTGCCTCTTCTGGTGACAGAGGCTTGAGGAGTACATCGAGCGCTTGGGGTTTTGAGAGGAGGATATAGCTTGGGTGCAGTTGATTGAACGCAGACTGCGCCGCAGGCGCCAGTACGCCAAAGGGGGTGTCTGAAAGCATGATAATTCCCTTCTCTGTAATTGAGAGATCTTCAGGAGAGGTGTCGCTTGCCTGTTTGATGTGCTGGGCAAACTTAGAGAGGACGTTTGAGCCCACGCTACCGGACGTTTGAATGATAATAATAGGGGATTTCTGAATTGCCTCTCTGGCTTCAATGAGTTGGTTTGTAAGGAGCTGTTCTGTTACAACCTCTGTTCCTCCTGGAGCCGCCCGTAGCACTACGAGAAAAAGATCTTCTTGGGATGCTCGTTCCTTTTTTGCGGCTACCTGATCTTCGGGGAGTGACTCATCCGCTAGGAGTAGTGCGACATTGCTAAATACCTGAACTTGTCCGGTATCTTCCAGTACATCCCCTTCCTCAGTAATTAGGGAAAGTCGAATACTATACTTGCCTGGGCGCTCATACGTATGCCGAACAGCGTCACCTGTTGTTCGGGTCCCATCTCCAAAGTTCCATACAACCTCTTTAATATGAGAATCGGGAGGCAAGATAAATTCTCCCATTGAAAAATCATTTGATTTTCCAATAAAGGATTGCTCAGACCCTTGCTTGATTTGGACTGTTGGATCTCGTTCTTCTTGCCCAAAGGCGCTAAGAGGAAAAACTAGTAGCAGCGTTAGGAGGGTTGGGATGTATACATGATATTTCATAGTTGTGGTTATTATACTGTCGCACACAATGCGGCCGCTAGTGCATCGGCGGCGTCGTCCGGTTGGGGGACTTGAGTAAGATGGAGTTGTAGGGTTACTGCTTGCTGCATTTGTTCTTTTGATGCCGCTCCGTATCCGGTTAAGCGAGACTTTATTTGGAGTGGTGTTAGTGATTGGATGCTAATGTGGCGTGATGCAAGGATGTGAAGGAGTATTCCACGAACATGGGCCGTGACCATGGCAGTTTTTTTGTTATTTCCGAAGAAGATTTCTTCTACCACGGCAATATCGGGGTGTGTATCGTCAATAATCTGATTCACATCGTTTGCGATGGTTAGGAGCCTTTCTTCCAGTGAGTAGATAGGGAGTGTTGTAATACATCCGCATCGAATAAAAGTTGCCGTAGCTGATGTATCTACTACTCCATAACCAGTCCGGGCAATTCCCGGATCCAGCCCTAGAATGATCATAGCGCTATTGTATGGTATTAGGGGCGTCTTGCACAGTGCGGCAAGGGCCAAATACGGCCGTGTTACCTAGCAAGAATACTGTATCTGTAATGGAAGTATTTGCCCCAGCTTCGCAGCTTATGCCCGGAGATGCATGGTGGAATATTGTATTGCTGATGGTCCCATTACTTTTGTCCGCAAAGAAGATGCCGCTCCATGTACGATTTTCTTCGCGCAGTTCATTTGTGATGAAATTAATGGGATGTTGCTTTGTGCCTTCTGCTAGTAGAGTTCCTTCTACTATAAGAGAAGCGTACTCATTTGCAGCAATCGTTGTGCCCGGCTCAATTACAAGTTCGCTATCTTGTTCAATTGTTGTTGTATCTCCCAATATAGCAACTCCTGTAGCAGGTCCTATGTGAAGTTTTCCGGTGATGTGTGTCGGCAAGTGGTGCCCTGCGGGAAATGCTGGGGTGTGAAAATTGGGCTTACGGTCACGAATAACTGTAATAAGCGGTTCATGTAAACGAAAATTGGAGTCGTATATATGTATGCCGACTACAATAATGCAGACAGCTACTATCCCTATGGCGATGCGAATATTCATAGTTCTATATATTAGCGCCATCATACCATACGGCTATTTTGCGCAAGAAGCTGTAGACATGAGAAGGATAAGTGTCGAGGAGAAGCGTCGTGTCGCCTTGCGGCGTTACCACACAACCCGATCTGGGCCCAGACCCCACAAAAGCAATGTCTACAGTGTCTTACGCAAAAGAACTATCTACTCTAGCGCATAGGGCAACTATATGCAAGTATGATAGGTATATGGCTATTGAGGAGGCAAAAACCAGTATCGTCGCAGGTGTAAGAGTTGCTGAGGACGAAACGCTCGATACTACCTTGCGTCCAAAGCTCCTTGCGGAGTTTACTGGCCAGGAACATCTCAAGAAAAGTCTGCAAGTTTTTTTAGAAGCAGCCAAGCAACGAGGAGAAGCATTAGAGCATGTGCTGCTTGCTGGCCCCCCTGGGCTTGGGAAGACAAGTTTGGCATACATTATTGCGCGTGAGTTATCGTCGAGTATTCGGGTAACGGCAGGGCCGGTGCTTACAAAGGTTGCGGACCTTGCCGCTATTCTGACTAATTTGCAGGAAGGCGACGTTTTGTTTATTGATGAGATTCATAGATTAAGCAGATCGATTGAAGAGGTACTCTACCCTGCAATGGAGAGTTACGCTCTTGATTTAGTGGTAGGGCAGGGGCCGGGAGCGAAAACGCTACGAATTGATCTTCCGCAATTTACACTCGTAGGCGCAACAACTCGGGTAGGTATGCTCGGAGCACCGCTTAGGGATAGGTTTGGAATGACGTATCG
>MHHP01000013.1 GCA_001817055.1 Candidatus Andersenbacteria bacterium RIFCSPHIGHO2_02_FULL_45_11 | reverse complement strand
GGCGGACGAAGAGACATTCGAGGTTTCCCTGCTCAGCGGTTCCTTCAAGATTTTTTACTATTGCCTCTAAACTACTTTTATCAAGTGCCCGCTCAGTAGTATCATATTTACCTGCTTGAGGGTTTTGCTGTAAGGCAGGAAACTGAGAAGCCCTAGGAGGAACTTCGCCCCCAGCAAGTTCGACTCCATTCTTCATCCAAACTCGCTGGTCCGCTGACTGGGTATAAATATCCAACTTTCCATTCTGACTTAGAGTCTCAGCCCTTTTCCAGAGATCAGTTTTTGCTGAAAGATTAGTTTCGGATCCATATTTCAACGTCTTACATGGCCCGCACCACTCAGTACTAATAATCGCGGGCTTACCCGCCGCCCACGCAACACTCCCCACTCCGAGCAAGGCAAGCGATAGAAGAATGCTGCCAAGTGCTTTCATAGGAGATGCTACTTTACTGTCACCGTCGTGCATGCAGCGGCTTGCCCTGAGCTTGTCGAAGTGGCTACGGCATCAACACAAAGCGTATATGTCTTTTTATTTTCAAATCGGAAGATGTGAGACTTTTCTTTGTCGATTGATTGCGTAGCTTTTACTGTATCTTGATCTTTCACTTGCACGCTATGAGATGCGCTGGTATCAGAATTAATTGCGAGCACACATTGGTTTTGCGGAATTTCAACTGCTGTCGGATACGGCTTCACTGTATTCGGAGTAACCGTTGTATCTTTTACAATGAAGATTGTTTTTTCACACGAAGCTACAGGTATTGGAGTTGCAGTAGGTACTGGTGAGTAATACGGATTATATCCGCCGCTACCATACCCAGCACCGTATGGTCCAGCTTGCCCAGGTGCAACATATTGCTCATCAACATTTCCGCGCTGCGGAGTTGCGCCAGCACCACCGGCTAATCCGCCAAGCATGCTTGTAATCATACCCGCAAGCATTAATCCCATATTCCCCGTAAGCGCACCTGCAAGCGTAAGCGCTTGGCTCACCGCACCAGTTGCTCCACCGCCCCCTCCGCCGCCCATCAAACTACCAATTGCAAGGCCAGAAAGAAGTTGGTTATTGCCGCCTGCACCGCCACCACCAAACATGTTCAAAAATCCGCCCGCGGCATTGAGTCCGGAACCGGCATTAGCACCACAACCATTAGGCCCGCAACCAGTTGGAACGCCTGTAGTATCTTGAATCAATCCCGTAGGAGCTTTGGTTTTTAATAACGCATCGCTGCCAGAATTACCCAATGTATAATCCATAAACCCAGAACCTGGAACATCCTCTCGGTTTCCAGCATCGCCAAACTCTCCATAATCCGTCTGCGCAAACGTACTCAGCGGCGTTGCTAAAAAGAAAACTAACGTAACGATACTCACTGCTTTATTGAAGGACCTCTGATTCATAGTGTTTAGTATACTACGTGAGTAACGTAATAATCATACACCAAATCTTGATTTTTATACACAGCTTGGTATATTAGATATATACTTTAGTTAGTCCCCAGTAAGCGAAAGTAGGCTTCATGCCTTGCGTGCGCAAGCACCTAGCTTACAGGGGGCTAATTTTATTTGCATCGAATAGATTCTTGCTACCGTAGTAATTTTTGGGATATCTATCAAAATCATAGACGTCCGCTACATAAGATATTTTATCTTTCACAAAATTAAAGTACCGCATATCCCCTTTAAGAAAAGTTCTTTGCATAGCCCAATTCATGTAATCAGCTAGCTGAAGGCAAGGTTCGCCTGTCATTGTTTGCGCTTGAACTTCAATTGTTGAATTAATTTTTGTATCCCATTTTTTCTCAAATGTCAGGATAGCTGTTTGAATTGCGCTACTAATAGGCTCTTGTCTGATACGATTTCCGCGCACAGCATAATAAATTTTGTTTTCAGCAGAAGTGTGAAGTTTATTTTCGAACAGCTTGGCCAACAAGTCATCATAAAACACATTCTCTCTCCGATTGTGACGTTTAGTAAAAATGGATTCAATTTTACGAGCAACGATAAACTCTGCTTTAAAATCCAAGCTAACAATTTTTTTAAATACTCGCTCACGTACTTCAGGGCTATCATTCTTTGCATGAAAATATTCCACACTACTTTTGAGCGACGGAATACCCCGCAAATAAGGATCGTTTGCGATTTCATAACGTAAATCGCTTAAGGCCTGACGAATAGGCCGGGGATCTGTAGTCCTAATAAATCCCACGAGCAGTATTTTTGAACAGCCTCCCTGGCCCACAATAAGCTCTCCGTACCTATTATAAAAAATGGGGTCCCCAGACTCATCTACGAAATAGTATGTAGTCTTCTCTTCCGTCTTTTTGACCATGTGGTTAACGTACTACGTATTAGACGCACCTTCTACTGTTGCTCGCAGCGAAGACAAGCGCGTGACGTAACTTGGCAATGTATTCTGAATATTTAACACCGCTTGCGCAGCCTTTGCCTGGTCACCAGTTGCATTCTGCTCAATTGCTTGCAGCTGCTGCACGGTGAAATCAATTAAGGAAACATACAGCTGCTGGTACTCTTGTGCAGGCTTTGGGGTAGGTACGCCTTTTAATGCTGCGGAAAATTGTGCGATTCTGCTCCGCGCTTGAGAAAGCGGCTGTACATTTCCTGTTGCCGCGCTTTGAATTGCGGTTGCAATCGCTTGCCCATCAGCTAACTCTTGCGGACGCAAACTATCTACTTGCGTAAGATAGGCCTTGATGTCAGCTGCTGCAGCGGAAGTAGTTGTCTTTAATTGAGAATACGGAATAAGAGAAATTTGAATCGGGGTAGTAGAAAGAGTTTGTTGGGGGGCTGGAGTGGCAGGAACAGGAGTTACGAAGCCTTGTTGCGGTATCGGCGTTACAACAGCCGGTAGTGGCGTCGCAGCCTCCTCAACACCGGGCGTTTTCTCGGCTGCCACGAGTTTATCACTTCCCTTTCCGTCACCTGCCTTTGCCGGATCAAACCCGCTCTTCACTTCTGCACCATCTTCAAATCCATCATCATCGCTATCTGGATTAAATGCGTCTGTACGGTACGTACACTCTTCGTTATCGAGCAGCCCATCATTATCGCTATCTAAGCGTTTGCTGGAATTACTATCGAGTGGCTGATACCCATTCCGAATTTCCGCACTATCTGAGTATCCATCACCATCTGTATCTTGCGCATTTTCATCAGTGCCGTACGTAGCCTCTACAGAATCTGGAACACCATCCGTGTCGGTATCAGTCTGGCTAATCCACGTATCCGGACATACGCCCTGGAATGCGACAGGGGCGCCTGATGGCTGCGGAAGATCTGTTGGATTTAATGGATCGGTTGACGAGACAGGGAGCGTCCCAGTATCAATCGGCTCCGGCGTAGCTTCAATAATTTGCTGCTGAGAAGACGAAGAGTCAGACAAGAGTAGCCACCCAGCAACTCCAAGCAAAATAACCACAATCGCTATGCCTGCACTAATTAAAAGAACCCTCCGATTCATAGGTAGATATTATGGAGCAAATAAAGAGCCGACACTCGTAGCGGCGTCACTAATCTCGTCAGAAGAAGCGAACGGCTTGGACGTCGAAACAGGGTTATTTACCTGTGTTCGCGTTAATGATGATGTTGCATCGTTGTCGAGCATGAGTGTAACACCAGCAACTCCACCAATAACAATCACAAGCACTACAATGCCAACCCATATCTCAAACGCAAGCTTGTTATTAAGCGTCATAACGTGAATACATTGTAACACAATTTGGTAATGTATTTCTCCCCCTTGAATAAGGGGGAGCGAGAGGGGGTGCGTACGCGCGTTCGACCCCACCCCTGCCTGCCGGCAGGCAGGTCGCCTCCCCTCATACGAGGGGAGGAAATCAACTACGCCGTCGCTTGCCGAATAATGGCTTGCAGTACGAGATCGCTGTGGCGAATGCGCGGGACAAATGATCCCGCAAAATATCCTCGGATGTTTTCGCCTTGTGCCTGCGACGCTTCAATTGCACGCAGTGATGTACGTATGCGATGAGCACGCGCAATATCATCTTCTTCTGTCGGATCACTCTCAACAACAAGCCCATGGGTACCGCGTTCAACCAACAGAACATCAGCGAGCTCTCGTAGATGCTGCGAAACCCTATGAACATCTTTACTGTTCGATATATCAACAATAGTAACAAGTCCGTAATGCTTGAGGTAATGCAATATCTGTAATTCTTGATGGAGTTCGCGATGCTTAAGAGAGTCTTTCAGTATCCGCAAGTGGGCCGTATGCCTTAGATGACGTAGCCTTGCTACGTCTTGTGCAGTCAGCAAGGTTTCAAACGAATGGACGCCGTATAAGAATCCATGATGCATCTATGCATCATACCATGTACGACACGTGCTGCCGATGACGTAAGCGCTCTAATGCAACGTTCTGCAGCTGGCGTACCCGTTCACGACTAATTCCGAATCCTTCCCCAATTTCTTCGAGGGTCTGTGGAGCGTCTCCAGAAAGACCAAACCTGGCATCGATAATTTCTCGCTCTCGAACCGGGAGGCCAAATACTGCCTTGCGAACTTCTGTACGGTTAAGCGAATCATGCGCAACCTCAAGAGGAGATAGGGCATCACTATCCTCCAGAACATCCTGGAGCCGAGCAGTGTCTTCATCATTCCCTACATTCACCGTACGATCCAAAGAAACAATGTCAGACGAGAACCCTTCCAGTTCTGCAACTTCTTGGGCAGATGCTTCCATTTCGGCAGCCGTTTCTTGGCTCGTAGGTGTACGTCCTAACAATTGCGACAACTTGGATCTTGTCCGCTGCATCGCAAGCACACGGTCAAAGACATTTTCTGGAAGACGTACTAATCGCCGAGCTTTAAGCGCGCGAAGTACAGCCTGGCGTATCCAATACACGCCGTATGTTGAGAAGCGAGTTTTGAATTCTGGTTTAAACCGATCAACTGCGCGCATTAATCCAATATTCCCTTCCTGGATTAAATCCATCAGAAGTTCTGGCTCGTTTCCCGGCACATATTGCTTTGCCACATTCACTACGAGGCGAAGATTGGATAAGAGCATGCGTTGCCGAGCAACTGGATCTCCTTGCTGTATCTTAGTCCCCAATTCTTGCTCTTCTGCCGCGATAAGGAGGGGGGTTTTTCCAATCTCTTGTAAATAGCGAGAGAGAGAAGATAGTGACTGAGAAGTACGAGGCTTTTCTTTTGTAAGAGTTTTCATAAGTAGGCATGGTGTTAGAAGATCAAAAAAGAACTTCGCGGTACGTGTTTGTATTGCCTAGGTTTTGATTATGGTTTCGTCCGAGAAAACACTCGGGGGTTTGAAGTGAGAGTTAGCAGTCTCAACATTCAACTGCTAGTATTATATGCCTACAAGAAGAGCCATGCAAGCAATAGCAATGTGTAAACTGTCAGGTTGTATTGGCGTTAGGCCCGTTCCAAGTAATCGCCTGTTCTGGAATCGATACGAATTAGTTCCCCTTCTTTAATAAAAAGAGGCGCACGAAGTCGCACTCCACCCTCAATAACAATTTCTTTTGTAACATTTGAGGACGTATCGCCACGAACCCCTTCAGGCGCTTCAATAACCTTACGATCAATCTTAATAGGCATATCAAGCGAAACAGCAGTTCCTTCAAACAATACGATATTCACTTCCTGGCCTTCCAATAAAAACCTAGCTAAGTCACCGATAATATCGGATGGAATTTCAACCTGTTCATATGTTTGCCCATTCATAAATACATACTTGCCCCCCTCTTGATACAAATACTGATGAGGAGAATGCTCAATATCTGCTTCTTCCACCTTATCAGATTGCTGGAACGTGTGTTCTTTTGTTTGATTCGTCTTGAGGTGTTTTAAGATTGTATGAATTACAGGGCGACGCTGCTGCTTTCGGAGAAATTCTGCAGACGCAATAATATACGGCTCACCGTCTAATACGATGATCTTTCCTTTTCCTTTTCGAATATCATTAAATGGAAGTGTTGCCATAGTTAGTTTGGTTCAAATATATTGTGCGGGGGAATATCAATATGTACAACTGGATTTGCGACAAGCGGTATATGCGTGGAAGCACCCAAAACGCGTGGAGCAAGAGAAGGTTTTGCCTGGGGAGTATTTACGCTGAGTGAAGTCGAAGCGTCAAAAAACAAAAATGCCCCAGAAAACCCGCCAATAAGGGCCAAGACTATGAGCAGCTCTCTAAGTTCGGATAGGGAAACCATAACGAGTAAATCTACAATACGCGTGTAGTATATGCAAACACTAGCAAGCCAGGTATGCTTAAAACACGACAAGCTACTTTATAACCTATAGAAGGAGGTGATTTCTATGATCGGAACATGCACAGGATGTGGAACAGAAAACGCTGAAGTAAACGAAGCAGGATTGTGCGCAGCATGCGCAGCAGCACCAGCGGCTCCTAGCACAGAAGGCACAGACGCTCCAGCAGCGTAGTGTTAGTTATTTTCGAAATACAAAAAACCCACTTTTATAGTGGGTTTTTTGTTGTACACTTACGACCATGTTTTCACTATTCAAAAAGAAGTCAAAAGAAGAACCTACAACCGACAACGAATCAATGCGATGGGACGCATCCGCCACACAAGCATTGCAGCAAGCCGTGGCACAAGCTCCTGTGCCAGGAGTTATGAAGCAGCAAGTAAAGCGGCAACTTCAGCAAGCAGCGGAAGAATACGCACGAAACGCAGGCAAAACGAGCGTATCGCCCGAAGACTTAATGAATGGCCTCATGTCGCGCCTTCCAGAAAATATGCGCAAAAAAGTTGAAGAAGCGGCAAAGAAGGGCCCTGAAGGACTTAAGGATTTGGAAAAGGAGATCAAATAGAACGTATTTCTCCCCCTTGGATAAGGGGGAGCGAGAGGGGGTGCGTACGCGCGTTCGACCCCACCCCTGCCTGCCGGCAGGCAGGTCGCCTCCCCTCATATGAGGGGAGGAAATTACACCCCTACTCCCCTCGTTCGTTCTGCATTTCTTCGTAAATCTTTTCAGCACGAATAAAGTCAGCAGGTTCGTCCAAATCAGTACTGGTACGAGGATCTAAAACAAACCCATGCAAGTTATTACCCCAGACATTTTCTTGCTCCAGGCATTCAGGCCGGAGAATAAATTTTCTTCGAGTGATATCAACCTGACCATCCTGGAAAAAAACTGGGAACATTTGTTGAATTTTTTGGCGGGGCTGATCTGGCCCATGTATCTGCCGATATTCATTATAAAACACAGGCAATAACCTGCCCGATGAGCCGACCAAACCATCACCCTCAATTTGCCACATCTTATATGGATGCAGCGGACTTGGAACAACACTCTTGAGTCCGTCTGCATCTGAACTCTTTATGTGTTCAACCATGTGATCAATGTCTTTTGCGAATCGAAGTGGGCTGGTTGGCCGTAAGTTAACCAAGAATTCCGGAGTCCATCCGAATTCTTCTTCCATCCACGTAACAGCATGGGTATAAAAACCTGCATCGCTACTCGTAGGCTGCGCATATTCCGTCGGACGAGGCGCAACAAGTGCTCCGAGCTTTTTTGCTTCTGCTGCGACCATAGGATCTTCGGTGGAAACTACAACTGCATCTACAGACTCTGCTTCAAACGCTACTTCAATCGCCCACTCTAACAGTGTTTTTCCGCCTAATTTCTGTAAATTCTTATACGGGATGCTCTGCTGCCCCGCCCTCGCAGGAATAATAGCAACGACGTTTACAGGCTCTCGTTTAGGGTTAGGTTTGCTTGTCATACGCCCATGATACACTAGGAATATGATTTTTGGGCAATATCCAACCATTCCAGAAGAGCTTGCTAGTCCTGTATGGCAGCGAGCATTTTCATGGATTACACAGAACGCACAACAACTTTCCGATGGTGAACATGAGATTATAGGGCGCGATATGTACGCGAATATTCACACAGCCACAACAATGCCCGAATCCGAGGGAGTATTTGAAGTACATAAGGAATATATTGATCTGCATTACTGTCTTTCGGGAGGCGAGATAATTTGCCATTCACCTATAGGAGTATTAGCTAAAAAAACGCCCTTTGATACAGAAAAAGACTACCAGTTATTTTTACCACCAAAACAATCAAGCAATGTCACAATGCAACCCAAGTCGTTTGCTATCTTTTTTCCTGGCGAACTACATATGCCGAAAGTGACAGATGGTACAAATAAAACCGTACAAAAAGTTGTGGTAAAAATAAAGGCATCACTTCTATGAATTTTTCTCGCATTGGACTTGGTACCGTAGAAATTGGCCTTCCGTATGGGATTGGCGCAACAACTCTTCCCTCTAATCAAGAAGCTGAACATATCTTGAAATCAGCTGTAGAAATGGGGGTTACCTATATTGATACCGCACGCGGGTATGGCGTAGCGGAAGAGAGAATCGGAAAATCAGGAATTGGAATGCAAGACAATGTCATTGTTGGCACGAAGTGCGGACAGTTTTTACAGCAAGAACCAGACTTACATGGAAAAGAATTAGAAATGCGCATACGAGAAGATATTGATACAAGCCGCAAGAAGCTGCAGCAAGAATCGCTCCAGCTTGTGCAGTTCCACAATGAACGCGAGGACTATACTGATTTTTCGGAAATTATTGAGATTATACAGAAACTCAAAGACGAGCAGAAGGTTCAGCATGTTGGCGTATCGACTCGAGGAGAAGAGGCTGCACTTGCAGCTATTGAGACAGGCTTTTTTGAAACAATCCAAATCGCATACAGTATTCTCGACCAGAGAATGGCAGCTCGCGTTCTTCCTGGTGCGCAAGAAAAAGGAATCGCAGTCTTAAATCGCTCCGTATTATTAAAAGGCGCCTTAAGTCCTGGCCGAGTACATTTGCATGCTAACCTTACGCCACTCAAAGAAGCTGCGGACAAAGCAGAAAAAATTGCAACTACTCTTGGAATTTCCCTACCTGAGCTTGCGATCCGATTCGCAGCATCTAACCCAGCTATCTCCACTGTTCTTATCGGCACTATAAAACCAGAGCATCTAGAGTCGGCAATACGGGCCGCCGAGCGAGAACCACTACCCCAAGAAGTGATCGCGCAATGTGAAAAGCTTGGATTTACTGATCCGCTTCAGGTTGACCCTGCAAAGTGGCCCAAGTAGACTTACCACATGGATCTCAAAAATAAAATAATTCTCATAACGGGTGGTAAAGGGTTTTTAGGTGAGTATTTTTCACAAGCGCTTACAGCCGCAGGAGCAACCGTAATTACGGGCGACATACACCCGGACGCAGATGTGCAGATGGACGTAACGAGCACAGAGTCTATCAGAACGGCATTTTCAGATATACTTGCAACGCGCAGTCGAATTGACGTTGTAGTGAATAACGCGGCGATTGATCCAAAGTTTGATGGCAACGCAGATCAGAATGCAAAACTATTTGAGAATTATCCCGAAGAATTAATTCGCAAAAGTCTCGATGTAAATCTATTGGGATACACGCTTGTTGCGCAAGAAGCGATTCGCCACATGCTTGCTCAAAAATCAGGAAATATCATCAACGTATCGTCTATCTATGGGATGGTTGGACCAGACCAAAGTATCTATCCGAATGGCACACAAAAGCCTGTTGATTACTTTATTACAAAGGGTGGCGTCGTAATGCTCACAAAGTTTTTAGCAACAACATATGGCAAACAAAACATCCGAGTAAACACTCTTACGCTTGGCGGAGTATTTAAAGAACACGGAAAAGACTTTATCGACAGATACGGAGCCCGAACACCGCTTGGCAGAATGGCAAATCCAGATGATGTCGGAGGTCCGCTGGTATTCCTTGCATCCGATGCATCAAGCTACATGACCGGCGCAAACCTCGTCGTAGATGGCGGCTGGACCGCGTGGTAATCCCTTCTACCGCCCTCTCCCTTTTTCCCTTGCCCGTAGGCAAGGTATCAAGTTGGGGAGAGGGTTGGGGTGAGGGGAATGGCCGTCGAAAGGTAAAACATTATCCCTTCTTCGCAATCAGGGCAATTCCAGTAGATGCAATCCAGGGAGAAATTCCGTTACAAATCACTTTGATCAATCGCCCAAGAATATTGAGCTCATATGGCTTTGCGCCACGTAAAAACAGCCAATTAGAGTAGAGGCCAAAATGGCTTTTAGCGTCAGGTAGGTCATGAGGCAGAACAACTTCAACAGAAAATCCTGCATTCTCAACAAGCTGCACAAACTCATCCTGACCGAATAAGTAATATACAAATGTTGGCGTTTGGCTTCCTGGCTTCAGCATACCTTCTAGTTTTTTAAGCGGAATATAAAATATACGACGTAGTGTATTGGCGAGAGGAACTTCGATACATACAAACCCTCCGGATTTTGTGACTCGATACATCTCGCGCAATGATGTTTCCACTTCCCCTTCTGAATATTCTAGAGAGCCAATAGAGAGGACGCCGTCGAACTGCTCGTTCTTGTATGGAATCGCGCTGGTACTCGCAATCTTTAACGATAGATCTGGATCATACTCAGACATTGCACGAATAGCTCCGGAATTTGAATCAATCCCGTCCGTCTTGTATCCAAATTCATTCAAAAACAGTACCCAGCCGCCGATCCCGCATCCCACATCTAAGTAAGCACCGTCTTTCTGTAAAAGCCTTTTGAGTTCCGGCCAAAACGACTGCTGCTCGTAATCTCCAAATGTTTTTTCACTTGCATACATAGTACGATAACGATCGCTCCATGTCTTTGCGCGATCGAATCCGGGACGGTCATATTTATAAATAGAGATCATAGTGCAAGCGTATGTTATTTCATGTACTGCTTCAAATGCTCCATTGCCTGCAGAAATCCTTTTCCACCATGCAAATGCCCCTGCCAGATTTCGGGAACCATCGTTTCTTTATACCCAGCAAGAGGAGCTAGCACCTGTGCAAAATCAACCGTTCCTTGCCCTACCTGCAACCCTTCTTCTCCGGTACCACTTCCATCAGCAACATGCAGATGTCGAATATATGGCGTAAGGCGACGCGTCATTTCCACCAAGTCTTCTCCGTATGCGTTGCAGGAGAGCGCTGCATGAGATGTATCAAAGCACATACTGTACCCTGTATGTTTCAAAAACTCCTCTATCTCATCAACTAGCATAAAAATGTTGGTTACCCACTCACCACCAAACACCCAGGGGCGTGGCGGTAAATTTTCCGGCAGAACATCAACGCCATCTGTTTTGAGCTGTGATAACGTATCTGCAAATAGCTCGAGTAGCTGGGCAGGATGGTCAGACTTGGTGAGGGTAATACCACCAGGATGAATAATAAACTTTGGTGTGCCCTGGAATGATTCTCCCAAACGGCGAGCAACATCGACACTTCGCTGCAAAATCGCGATCGTTGCCTTGCGCTCATCAGGATCTTCAGACGCAGGATTCAAGTACACACGCTTCATATATTCTGGAGCATGCACAACAACCTCTTGATTCCACTTCCCATGCGGAATTTCCTCATCCAAATCCTTATCGCTTAAATGAAATTCGAACAGATCTGGCTTGTATTGCAAATATGATTCAAAGTCTTTCCATCGCACTACTGGCCCCCATTTCCATGCAATGTCTTCGGAAGAAAATGACGACGTAATCGTTGAAGCTGTAAGATCATCTTCCGTAAGAGCATCTCCCGCTGGGATATCGCGAGCTGCCGTAATACCCACTGCTTCGTCCATGCGCTGGGGAGACAAGCCCTTTGCAGGGCTTTTTGTAGTCAGCATATCGCGAGTAATAACAGTGCCGTCAGCAATAAAGACTTTTGCAACAACGCTTTTTCCAAGAAGTTCTCGATTCATAATCTCGCCGCGCGATAAACTCTTTTCTGCTTTTCCTACTGCTCGCTCCACTTCACGAATACCATCTACCATAGCCTTAAATTCATCAGTCAAAAGAGATGCCTTATGGTCAGGGCCATCAAGGTTTTTATCTACCGTAATATGCCGTTCAATAATGGTTGCACCCCTGGCAACGGCGCCGATGGAAACTGCAATACCGCGCTCATGTCCGGAGTATCCTACTGGAACACCATACTTGTTCAGAGTATCCATGTATCTCAAATTGATTTCATCAAACGGAGCTGGGTACGTACTGTTACAATGCAGGATCGCAAACTGTACTCCAAGGGTTTTGATAAATTCCACACCAGCATCTATTTCGTCTTGGACCGCCATTCCCGTAGATACGATCATTGGCTTCTTCGTACGAGCAATATATTCCAGTAA
>MHHP01000012.1:14160-16057 GCA_001817055.1 Candidatus Andersenbacteria bacterium RIFCSPHIGHO2_02_FULL_45_11 | reverse complement strand
CCGGATTTTCATTTAAATACGAACGATGCGTTAGCGCCTGCAAAAGTATGTTGCTATTTACAAACGATACTCCCAGGCGCGCCTGGAGCGCCGTTAGATCATGTGGTTCTTGCATATATAAATGTAGGTATTATTCTTCTTTTCTCGGTTCTCCCATGTTCTTGTATATCGTGCCTAGTACTCCATTCACAAATTTTCCTGATGAAGGGCCGCCGAATGTTTTCGCAAGCTCGATAGATTCGTTAATGGCAACTTTAGGGGGCACGTCGGGGGCATTTGCAAGTAAAAGTTCGTAGATGCCAATTCGGAGCACATTCCGGTCCACATTCGTAATCTGGTCTAATGGCCAATCTGGAGCGGATTTTTCAATCAAGGCGTTAATCTCCTTCATATTATCCTTTACGCCGTGCGTGAGGTTAAATATGAAGTCGCCATCCTCAAGGCCTGGAGCAAACTCATCAATATTATGTTTTGTGATCGTATTGAGCATATCCTTTTCTTGGCTGCGCATATCCCACTCGAAGAGGCTCTGGAGTGCAATCGATCTGCTTAAATGACGGTTTGCCATGGGGTATGAAGAAAAGTACTAATGATCAAATAACTCTTATCTTTTTATACAGCAAGTAGGGGTAAAAATCAACAAAATACTTGTCATCCCGGACTTGATCCGGGATCCAGACAATCGTATGCGTGGATTCCGGCTCGGGGGCCGGAATGACAACAGCTTTAGGAAGCGTTGGCTTTTGCTTTTCGCTTATCTTCGATTTTTCGCAGTTTCTTGGTAACGTCCATTACTTGTCTGCCTTTGTACATTCCACAGTTTGGGCATGCAACGTGTGATGGGATAGGAGATTTGCAGTTTGCGCATACAGCAAATTGCATTGCAGTTTCAAAATGATGGCTGCGACGTGTCCTAGTTTTTGAATGCGATAGTCTCCTCTTTGGTACTGCCATAGGTGTATAGGGTAGTAGCTTATATATAACTACTTACTGTGTCAAACGCGCTATGGGCGCATAGCTCTTCCGATGATGCTCGGTGGCACCGTGGGTCACAAGTGCGTCCATGTGGATTTTAGCACCATAGCCCTTATGGGAGGCAAAGCCATACTGAGGAAATTGGATATCTAGCTCAATCATCGTCGTATCCCGCGTAACCTTTGCGAGAATACTTGCAGCAGCAATCGAGTACGAAAGTTGGTCGCCCTTGATGATGTTTATGGTCGGGATAATTTTTGATATTTGTGCCGGCGTTCCGTCAATCATAAGAATGTCGGGTACGGTACTCAGCGCTGCAATTGCCCGTTGCATAGCCAGGTGCGATGCCGCGCGAATATTTATGGAATCAATTTCATCAACAGATGCACTGCCAATTGCCCAGGCTTGGGCGTGTTGTTTTATAAGCTCAACTGCTTTCTCGCGTTGCTTTGGAGATAACAGCTTGCTATCTCGAACGGGTGTTTTTTCTACCGCCGCTACAAATTCTTCAAAAGAATCTTTTGAAAAAATCACAGCAGCTGCAACAACAGGGCCGGCAAGTGCGCCCATACCAGCCTCATCAATCCCGGCGATATATTGAATGCCTTGTGACCAATATTGCTGTTCGTAATCGAATGTTGGTGTTTTCATGTTTACTCTGAATGTATCGAAGAGTGCCCTCGGCAGGAATCGAACCTGCATCCCCTCGTTAGGAGTGAGGAGTTCTGTCCATTGAACTACAAGGGCATACTGGTAACAATCTAGCGTACATTGACTCTTGCGCATAGGGGCGCTTAAAGGCAGTATATAACCCATGTCACCATCATCTATTCGTATGCCACGCCCTGATTCTATGGGCAAAAATATCGGCGTTATCCTTCTCGTTGTCTTGGGTATCGGCCTTCTTTTAAATGTATATGGC
>MHHP01000012.1:4345-14153 GCA_001817055.1 Candidatus Andersenbacteria bacterium RIFCSPHIGHO2_02_FULL_45_11 | reverse complement strand
TACCGTTGACCAAAACGACCTATTGGTAACACTTAAAAATAATAAATCTCAGAAGTTGGTAGCCCAGAAAGAAAACGATGCATCTGTTACAGAGACATTATCGAATCTTGGTGTTTCGGAAGAATCTCTACGAAAAATAGAACTTACTGTGAAAAAACCATCTGGGTTCTCCTTTTGGAGCGCAGCACTTGTTCCGGTCGTGTTACCCTTCGTTCTTCTCGGCTTTTTCCTGTGGTTTATGATGCGTGGAGCACAGAATGTGGGTAATCGGGCAATATCGTTTGGCCAAAGCAGCGCAACTGCTGTAGACCAAAGCAAGAAAAAGCGCACTACCTTTGCTCAAGTTGCAGGAAATGAAGAAGCAAAGCAGGAGCTACTAGAAATTGTTGAATTCTTAAAGCACCCGAAGAAATTCCAAGATATCGGCGCAAAAATCCCGAAAGGCGTGCTCTTAATTGGCGCACCTGGAACTGGCAAAACGCTCATGGCGCGCGCAGTTGCCGGTGAGGCAGGAGTGCCATTCTTTAGTATTTCTGGTTCTGAATTCGTAGAAATGTTTGTGGGTGTTGGAGCGTCCCGTGTACGCGACTTATTTCAAAAGGTAAAACGCGCTGCTCCTGCAATTCTCTTTATAGATGAAATGGACGCGGTAGGGCGTCATCGTGGCGCAGGCTTAGGCGGTGGTCATGATGAACGCGAGCAAACCCTGAACCAAATCTTGGTTGAAATGGACGGGTTTGAACAAAACGATAACGTGATTGTACTTGCAGCAACCAATAGGCCAGATGTTCTGGACCCTGCCCTGCTTCGTCCGGGCAGGTTTGATCGCCAGGTAACGATGGATTTGCCGGATATTAAAGAGCGTGAGGCAATTCTTGTGATTCATGCGGCAAAAGTACAAATGGAGAAAGATGTGGATTTGCGGAATATTGGAGAGCGTACGCCCGGTTTCTCAGGTGCTGACCTTGCAAACCTCATTAACGAGGCCGCAATTTTTGCAGCAAGAGAGAATAAGAAAAAAGTTGCACAGCGGCACTTAGAAGAAAGCATTGAGAAGGTTATCTTGGGGCCAGAAAAACGCAGTAAAGTGTATTCAAAGAAAGAAAAAGAACTTACTGCGTATCATGAGGCCGGGCATGCAATCGTTGCCTACTACACTCCCGATTCAGACCCTGTTCGTAAAATCTCTATCATAGCCCGTGGCATGGCCGGCGGATATACGTTAAAACTTCCAGAAACGGACAAGCGTTTGCATACAAAGACAGGCTTCTTGAGCGAACTTGCAACGCTGATGGGCGGATATACGGCTGAGCTATTCAAATATAACGAGCTTACTACGGGCGCAAGCAATGATTTGATGAAAGCAACGAAGCTAGCACGCAGAATCGTAACGCAGTTTGGAATGTCTAGCTTGGGCCCTGTTACGTACGGCCAAGCAGAGCATGAAGTGTTCTTAGGGCGTGATATTAGTGAGCACCGTGAGTATTCTGAAAAAACGGCTGCATTAATAGACGAAGAAGTAACGGGAATTCTGAAAAATGCGCAAAAGCGCGCTGATGAAATTATTAAAGAACACAGCGATAAGCTTGAATTAATTTCAAAACGCCTGATTGAAAAAGAAACCATCGGTCAACAAGAATTTGCAGACTTGATGGGTGGCATAGATCCGGATGTTGCAAAAGAGGAAGCGGAAATAAAACCAGCTGTTTAAGTTGTGCGCACGGGAAGGACCCTCCTGCGCTTGCGAGCTCCGGTAGGGCATGGTCGAACTTTTAATAGTGCGTGCGAATGGAATCGAACCATCTACCTCTTCCATGTCAAGGAAGCGCTCCACCACTGAGCTACGCGCGCCTACCTGCCGGTAGGCAGGCATTGCCCGCACTATAGCCAAATTGATGCGCTTGTGCAATAAATATGCTACAGGCCTGTAGCTCAGTGGTTAGAGCGCCGCTCTTATAAGGCGGATGCGGGTGGGTTCGACTCCCCCCAGGCCTACAAGAGTAAGTGTGGATTGTTTTTTCACAATTTGATGGAGAAAATCATGCCCTCGAAACTTGCTGATGCTACGATCGAAACAATCTACGCGGCTCATAGGGCGTTTTTGGAACAGTTTTGGGCGGCGGGAGGACCACGTCGCGCACTAATCAGCCTTGAAAGGTTTTCTGCATGGTGGGCAACTCTTACTGAACCACACCGCACAAACTATGTAGATCAATACGAGGCTGGATATCAAGATTTTTCTCAACAAGCATTTGGCATTGATCTGGAGAAGATGCTAAACGAGCCATTGAAAGTAGTAGATCCAGAACTCATGACGCTTGTGGAATATTGTCACCAAAAACCAATCTCAAATGAGGAGTAAACGCTATAAATAATTTGGGTGGAAACAACGAATATGCCGAGAGGAATTTCCTCTCGGCTTTTTTCTTATTCAAATCGCAGTGCTTCAATCGGGTCTTTTTGGGCTTTTATTGCTTACGGGCTAAAATAAGAAGATGAGACAAGAAACACTAAATAACCAAATGGTTATCTATCAGACCAAATCTGGCGCTCTTGAATTGCGCCAAGATTTTGATAAAGAAACCGTTTGGGCAACACAAGCTCAAATTGCTGAAGCGTTTGATGTAAATGTACGTACGGTGAGTGAACACATACAGACTATTTACAAAACAAGAGAGTTGGGCAAAAAGACAACTATCCGGAATTTCCGGATAGTTCGAACCGAGGGGGATAGAGCAACTACAAGAAATATTCAGCACTATAATCTCGATGTAATACTGTCTGTTGGGTATCGCGTTAATAGTAAAAAGGCAACACGATTCCGTAAATGGGCAACTACAATACTCCGACAATATATTGTGGACGGATACACTATCAACAAATCCCGAATCGCAACCCACTACCAGCAATTTCTTGAAGCGGTAGCTGACATCAAGCAGTTGTTGCCGAAAGGTGCTGCCATAGATACTGAAAGCGTTTTGGAATTAGTGAGCATGTTTGCAGATACGTGGCTCTCGCTGGACGCATATGACAAAGATGCGCTTATAACGAAGGGTACAACAAAAAAGCGTGTTATTTTGACGGCCGAAAAGCTTAAAGCAAGTCTACTACAGCTGAAAACAGCTCTTATAGACAAAGGCGAAGCAAGTGAGTTATTTGGCGCTGAACGAAGCGCGGGCAATGTTGCTGGAATTGTAGGAAACGTTATGCAATCCTTTGATGGTAAAGATTTATATGGAAGTGTGGAGGAGAAAGCTGCTCATCTTCTCTATTTCATAATCAAAGATCATCCATTTACTGATGGCAATAAGCGCAGCGGGGCCTATGCGTTTGTTTGGTTTTTGAACCACGCAAAGATTTTGGACACAAATCGATTAACGCCCCCTGCGCTCACTGCGCTTACTATTCTTGTTGCCGAAAGCAACCCCAAAGATAAAGACAAAATGGTACATCTTGTTTTGACCCTTCTGCTCGGCTATCCAAAAAATAAGTAACTATTCAAACCTCAGTGCTTCGATAGGATCCTTTTGCGCAGCTTTGCGAGCAGGATAGATTCCAAATATTAATCCAATTGCTGTTGCTACTCCAACGCCCAATACGATGCCAAAGATGGGCAAATGGAACGGCCAATCTAGATTGAATTGTGTCTGCGCAATAGTGCTCACGAGCGCCGATAGTACAATTGCAATTGTTGTTCCACCAATTCCACCAAGTGCAGTTAAGATGAGTGATTCAATCAGAAATTTCGTTAAAATATTCTTATTCGTAGCCCCTAATGCTTTGCGTAATCCGATTTCTTGAGTCCGTTCTGTTACCGACACTAACATGATGTTCATAATTCCAATTCCGCCTACTACAAGTGATATAGATGCAATGGCAACTAAGAATATGGTAAGTACTTGAGTAATCGTACTTACCCGCTCCACAATATCTTTCTGTGCCACCACGAAGAAATCATCTTTTGCGGGGTCTGTGATGCCGTGGGTTTCGCGCAATGTGGCTTTTATGTCTTCTGATACCTGGTCAACGTCCGCATCGCTCTGCGTGCGAATAAAGAGCTCGTGGAAGTAATTCACGCCCAGCAATGATTTTTGTGCTGTGGTATACGGCATGATAGCAACTTCATCCACGTTAAATAGGCTCACTTGCCCACTTGCAGGCAAGATTCCTACTACCTGGAGCTTTTGTCCGCGCACGCTTATAAATTCTCCCAATGCATCAGAATCGCCAAACAGTTCTTGCTTTACCTTCGACCCTATCACAATCACCTTGGCTTGTTGTCGTACGTCATCTTCTGTAAACGGCGAACCTTCTTCTGGGTACACATTAAATATTTCTCCTAGGGCGTTTGGGGTCCATCCAAATACCGTAGCGCGATACAAGTTGTCTTTATATGAAACGGATCCTGGTACGAGCATGGCAGGTTCGATAGATATAACTCCGGGCACGTTCACCGGCTTGTTGAGTGCTTCCACGTCTCGCATTTTTAATGAGTCAGCAAGAATAGATTCTGCAACGTCTGATGGGCCTGAAGGTTCTCGTCCGGGGCGTACGATAATACTATTGGCGCCAATACTTTCTACTTGATTCAAGATAAGGTCTTGGGCACCTTCTCCGAGTGAAATGACAAGAACAATTGCGACAATGCCGATTACGATACCCAAAATAGTCAGTAACGATCTGCCAAGATGTGCTCGGAGTGCCCGCAATGACGTTTTGATTGTGCCGGTAATGTTCATTTGTGGTAGTGGGTATGGGTAGTATCCGTTTTCTGATCACTCGCAATGCGCCCGTCTCCAATTTGGATAATGCGTTGCGCAAATGCAGCTGCAGTAGTTTCGTGAGTAATCACAACAATGGTCCTACCGCTTTTGTGGAGCGCATCAATGGTATTCATAACTGCTTGGCCGGTTTTAGAGTCGAGGTTGCCCGTTGGCTCATCGGCAAAAATTACCTTTGGGTTATTTACGAGCGCACGAGCAATAGCAACTCGTTGCCTTTCTCCTCCAGATAGCTGACTTGGCATGTGCCCTAGTCGATGGCTCATGTTTACATGTGCAAGCGCCGCTTTCGCCATAGATGCATACTCTTTCTTTGGAACATTAGAGTAATACAGTGGCAGCATGACGTTTTCTAGTACACTCGTGCGTGCAAGTAAGTGGAATGCTTGGAATACGAACCCTATGTTCTGGTTTCGTGTTATTGCCAATGCCTCGTCGGTCATGGTTGCAGTATTCTCTCCGGCAAACGTGTATGTGCCTGTTGTTGGGCGGTCGAGTAACCCCAAAATATGCAGGAGCGTTGACTTGCCAGAACCCGAGGGGCCCATAATAGATACAAACTCCCCCTCCTCTATAGCAAAAGAAACGCCGTGGAGTACTTGGGTTACAAGCTCACTTTCGCCATATGCTTTCGTTACCGAATTTACTTCGATGAGGGCCATTATTTCGACGTAACAACAATTTCTCCCTCTACAAGGCCCGAGGTAATTTCTACAGTGCCATCAGATCCACCAAGCCCGGTAGTAACTTTTCGTTCTTCTTCGGATGTATCTGCTTTTTGCACCCTTACATATTCCTCACCATTTTTTGTGATAATTGCGCGTCGAGGGATGCCGAGAACATTCTCCTTTTTTGCTACATGCACGACGATGTTTGCGGTAAGGCCTGGGCGTAGGGTGGAAGGAGTGTTTGCAAGCGATAACGTAATCTTGAATGTTGGAACTCCTTGGATGACAGTTGCTGCAGGGTCAATGGCTACAATGCTTGTGGTAATACGGTCTTGGGATGGGAGCGCATCCAATGTTGTGTCGGCAGACATGCCGGCAGCGAGTGAAAGGGCATCAGTTTCTGGCACGTCGGCAGTTAGATGGAGGTTTGATACCGTTTCAATAGTTAGTACCGAAGCTCCAGCAGTTGCAAGTTCTCCAATTTCAGATGATTTTTTAGTAATAACACCATCAAACGGAGCTCGCAGCACACTTTTGGCAGCCTTGACTCGTGCAAGTTGCTCAAGTGCTTCTAGCGAAGATAGGCCGCTATTAGAAATGCTAGCCTGAGTAGTGCTGATGTACTGTGCATACGCAATGTCCGCAGTTTTTTGAGCGGCAGCATTGGATTTTTGTACACTTACAAGGCCTGTTTCAAGAGATTTTTTTGCTGCATCATATGCATTCTGGTTTGCGACAACAGTGGAGTATGTTGTTTTAGTTGCCGATGCATCCTCCCCTGATTCGTCCGCTTTTGCGTTAAAAACTTCTGTTGACTGATCGAGTGCCTTTTTTGCATTGCGGACTGCTTGGCGCTTTTCTTCTAATGAACGAGCGTTTTCAGCTTTCAGATTCTTTGCATCTTCCGTAGCATTTTGCCACGTAACAAGTTGAATAGAAGTGGAGCTTGCGGCGTCGGCCTGTGCCTTGGCAAGCTCTAATGAAACGCTTTCGGGGTTGAGAAGAGCAAGTTTTTGGCCTTGTACTACAGAGTCGCCCACGTTCGCATACAGTGCCTGAATACTTCCGGTAAGTTCGAACGCCAAGTCAGCAGACTTCTGGGCAGTTACGGCCCCGGTAAATGCAATATCCTTGGTAATGGTTTGAGCCCTTACGGAAACGGTGCGGACGGGTGTTTTAATATTGCCTGCCACAACTCTCCACCCTATAAAGCCGGCAATACTGAGTAGGAGAATTGCTGTAATTGCCCATTTGATCCATGTTTTCATATCCCCCGAATAGTAGTATGTATTCGCTTTTTGCGCCAATATCCGTACAATAGAAGCCCTATGGAACACATGTTCACCGTATCCGATGAATCCAGCGGCCAACGGCTGGACGTATGTTGCACGGCTGCAATATCTGGATATTCCCGCTCTGCCATTCAAAAGGCCATTAAAGACGAAAAGGTATTGGTGAACGGATCCCCTGCAAAGCCTCGCCAGGTGGTAAAAAAAGACGACCATATCCGTATCCGTCTCGAAGAGATGCAGGCGGTTTCCGAAGCTCCTGTAGACGTAGACATGAACATCCCTATTGTTCATGAAGACCGGGACGTGGTTGTTATTAATAAGCCAGCGGGTATCGCGGTTCATCCAGGCACGGGTATTCGGTCAGGAACCATTGCTGATTGGTTTGTAAAACGATACCCCAGTGCTGTCGATGTGGGCGAAGGCGAAAATCGGCCGGGTATAGTGCATCGGCTCGATAAAGACACGAGCGGCGTTATGATCTTAGCAAAGAACGAAACGGCATATACGCACCTAAAGAAGCAATTTCAGGATCGTAGACCAAAGAAAGAATACTTAGCATTAGTGTTTGGGGTACCAGGTGGACGGGATGGGCGCATTACGCAGCCTATTGCGCGCAGTCGTCGTAACCCGATGCGCCGAGCAGTAGATCCGCTTGGAAAAGAAGCGGCAACAGATTGGGTGGTAGAAGAAAAGTATCCAAGTGGTTATTCTCTTATACGTGCATTCCCACAAACCGGACGCATGCACCAGATTCGTGTTCATATGCATTTTTTAGGATTTCCTATTGTTGGTGACCATCTCTATACATTTAAACGTCAGAAGCAGCCGCAGGGAGTTACGCGCCATTTGTTGCATGCCGAAAAATTAACAATTAAGTTGCCAAATGGCGAAACCAAAACATTTACAGCACCGTTAGCGGAAGATTTTGCAGCCGTTCTCGCGCGTATTTCTCCCCCTGCCCGAGGGGGAGCGTGAGGGGGTGGGAGTGTCGTATGTCCGAAGACGTATATAACAAATTAATAGCCGACGGCTTTGAGCGCATCGAACGCGATGATCGTATGCTTGATGTATTCCCGAACGAGACCCGCGAAAAAGGCGTCGAATTATGGGATAAATGGACTAAGGATGAAGTTGAAATTATTCGGTTCCATCTTCCTAGTGGCGAAAAAAGAACTACTTCTTATGTGCTTTCGCGAAAAGAAGTAGAAAAGGCTCTGGTGAATAATACGCAGATTCAATTGTAGTGCCCGGGGCGAGACTCGAACTCGCAAGCCATTGCTGGCAGCAGATCTTAAGCCTGCCGTGTATGCCATTCCACCACCCGGGCATTGTATTCAACTGTCTGAGGCCATGGCCGGAATCGAACCGGCGCATAAGGGATTTGCAGTCCCATGCGTTACCACTTCGCAACATGGCCGTGTATATTTAATACCAAACAAACACCCGCTTGACCAGCGGGTGTTATCTTTTTATTTTGTTTCTGTTGGTTCCTCTGAAGTTTTTTCTTCGGCCTTCTTTGCCTTTTTCTCTTCTTCTGCAGCGGCTTCGTCGGCTCGCTTTATTGCCTCAGCTGCAAGTCGTTTCTTGTCAGACTCTTCTTTTACGTGACGTTGCATTGCAAGTCCATCTTCCTTCACGCGTCGGCGGCCTTCTTGGCGGAGGTAGAACAGCTTTGCTCGGCGTACCTTTTGGCGCTTCACGATCTCAATATTCGTAATTAATGGGCTATAGAGGGGGAATACACGTTCAACGGCAAATTTGCCAGTCTCTCGGCGCACTGTAAATGAAGTAGATGGCCCGCTTCCCCTAACTCCTAATATCGTACCTTCAAAGGACTGGACACGGGATTTATCGCCTTCCACAACCTTTGTTCCGATACGGACAATATCGCCAGCCTTTAAGATAGGACGGTTAATTCCTTCAATCTGCTTAAGTTCGAAATCACGGACAAGATCCATAGATATCTATTCTATGGAATCACCCAAAAAAGTCAAATGGGGTGAGGGGAATCGAGCGTGTATTTAACGCTCGCTCGGGGCAGTAATAACTTCAATAAGCAACGTTCTAGATCCAAAGTTTTGGGCTGCATCTAGAGACGCCATCCATATATCAATACGATATTCTCCATTGTATCGCTTACTCATCCGGTCTTCTACAGTATATATTTCTTTTCCAAGCCTAATTTTGGTCCCTAATGGCAAGAAGTTAGCGGCAATAATTCCATGGCGGACATGAGATCCGCTTGCTGTTATGAACGGAGAGCTATCGGTTTGTTCCGGCGTGGAAGAATATGCCGTTGCGGTCACGGCGAAAAAGTTCTCTTGGGGGAAGTATGCAGGGCGTGGAGATAGCACTTGTGCAAAGGCGAGTGCTGGTAGAGGGTAGGCATTCATTGCGGCTACAGCAATGATCGTAAAGGCCCCAAGCAATTGAACACTAAAGTTGTGTGTGTTTGTTTTTGCTAGCTCCATGTTACATATCATTATAGCACAAAAGAACATTACAGACAAATGCCTGCAATGTTCTCATGCGAGTGGCGCAGGGCTTGCCCCGTGATCGCATCAGCGATTTTACGGGGTCAAAACACTTCAACTTTTACTTTTCCAAGTCCGCCTTTCATTCCAATTGCCTGCTTTGTTCCAATTGTAAGATCGGCAACACGATTTCCGTACTTGTCTTGGTAGAATCCACCAGTGTCAGTGATTCGTACTACTACAGACTGTCCATTAGCGAGGTTGGTAACCTTTGCCTGGTACCCCACCAAATGCTTTAGGTGGGCACCAATGGCCATTGTAAGCGCGCTATCATCAAGAACCTGTCCATTTGCCATTACAAACAAGGGGTTGCATCCAAGGCATCCTGCGCGGCTGTAGTAGCTTGCAATACCCTCTAGTACTACAGGTTCGCTCAGAGGTCCGCGAGGGGCCCTTGTGCGCTTTACTGGGGTTTTTGGCGCAACGCTCATATATGTGATGGGTGAGGACGTAGCTACGAGCGTAGCATCCATATACCCATCAGAAATTTCAACTTCTTCCTCAAATACGATAGGAGGGGTTATTTCTGGAGG
>MHHP01000012.1:2654-4319 GCA_001817055.1 Candidatus Andersenbacteria bacterium RIFCSPHIGHO2_02_FULL_45_11 | reverse complement strand
AAAGCCTGATAGAGTGAAGATCTATCAGGCAAACGGATGACTATAGCACAACTACGGAATATGTCAAGTACTATTTAGAAGTGTTCGTCAAAAAAGCCAAAAAACGGCCACGCTAGGCCGTTTTAATAGCATCTAGAGCTGGAGTTCTTATGCTTCGCTACAGAGCTCCTTAATTCGGTTTACTTGTGCATCGAGTGCGTCTTGCGCTTCTTGTGGTAGCTGCTGAGGGCTTTCCGATCCCATATATTGGGTAGTGAGTTGTAGTAAAATGCGTGATACGTCTTTCTTGGGTAGCCTATATTTCTCCATGAGAATATTTTTGGATGGTTTCAAAAGATCTTTTTCAACATCCTTTGTAAGTCGAAGGATGCGAGAGAGTTGCTCGTCTACTCGGTATGACGTGATTTGGTATTCTTTACCTCGTACGTAAGAAATAAAATCAGATGGCCGTGCGGCAATAAGTTTTGATTCTGCAGCAAGAACACTGTTTGCAATTACGTAGCCTGAAGTGTATCCGTCAATAACATTCGTTGTAGTTGGTTCTGTAGCTTCGCTTTCAAAGATCTTTGCATGTGCAAGAAATGCCCCTAAAATTTTTGAATAAAATCCGTATCCATCAACTTCGCCCATGAATACCGCTCGGCGCCCAGTTGAAACATATTTGCCACCATCGCTTACCTTAAGGGGTATATCTATTCTAGAGCCATCTTCTGAACCGGTAATATCAACCCTAACCATATTGTCGGCTGTTCGTTCGAATGATGCGATAAATTCTTGCTGCTTATAAGTACCCGTATCACGATTGGTGCCTTCAAGCGTAAAGATTCGTCTGCTGCTTCCTTCTTGTAAAGCATCTTCTAGCGCACTGGTAACTCCTATTTGCTCTGCCAAGGCTGCCCGGTACTCTTCTGTGCCACGGGTTCCGGTAACTGTATCCATAATATCGAGCTGCCTTTGCAGGCGCTCGTTTGCCAGGTCTGTATGATTGTTCTTAAAGGATGGTGAGTTACTCATGCGCCTGAATTGCTCATCAGAAAGAGTAAGCAGAGTGGTGGGTGCTGTAAGATCTACATTTGCCGTTGCTTTGCCATCAAGGAGTTTTGATATTTCCCCAATAATAGTGGGCAGTCGTATTGTTCCTAGTTCAATTTCATCTTGTACACCCCCTATATCAACGGACTTAGATGCAACGGGCAGTTTCTCGCTTCGTAGTAGAACGTAGATATCGGATATCGGTTGATCTTCTTGCATGAGTCTTCCTTCAGGCACCTGCTCATGCAAGGCGAACCGTTCTTCGGGATACTCTCGCATGAAATTGACGATATCGGTAAGGAGCGGAGAAAGTTGTTCGTCTCGTTCACGTGCACGCCCTATTTCGGAAAGCAGCATATCCACCTCAGGTCGCGGATCAAGTGACTCGTGTTCAGCGGTAAGGTCTGATTCGGGAAGTGTAAGTGGCTCGATTTCCATTTCATCAGTATACCTGTTTTTGAGCGGGTAAGGGGAGTCGAACCCCTGTCTCCTGATTGGCAACCAGGTGTAATAGCCACTATACGATACCCGCCTACACTGAAGCTTCGGCGGACAAGCCCGCTAAAACATGAATATAGTTTACGTTTTTTCAACACCAATGCAAACAGTATTTGTGTGTCGAAGGGTGCCGCG
>MHHP01000012.1:0-2637 GCA_001817055.1 Candidatus Andersenbacteria bacterium RIFCSPHIGHO2_02_FULL_45_11 | reverse complement strand
AGAATACAGCTATTTTTCAAACCACTCCCCAAGATTTCGAAGCTTTATAGTATCTTCGTGACAATTGCACTCATGTCATCATGCTTTGATCGAAAATGACCTGAGCGGCTCCGGGTACGAGCTTCGCTAACCAAGCGCTCGGTTGCTTCGGCACTCGTTTGGGCCTCGGTGAGAATTTTTGAAATTTCGTTATCTGTTAAGTTGTCTGATACTCCGTCAGATACAACAAGAATCGTATCACCCGCCATAACATCTACTGCGTGTGTTCTAACTTCCATATCAGTATCGCCTAAATGGTTACTTATTTGGCTCCGATGGCGTAACATATCTCGTTCTTCATCAGTAAGATCTGTGCTATTTGTCACGTTATTTAATTTTGTTTGCATGACGCGCGCTGCTCGATTACCAAAGAAAGTTGCACGCACTATACCGTCATCGAGCGTTATTTGTTCCAATGTTCCGTCAATCCTCTGGATGTATACTCTGCTGTCTCCAGCATTCACTACTACAGCCTTTCTTTCGCCCGTTGGGCCTTCCCATATTTTTACAAGTGATACTGTAGAGCCCATGCCTTTGAGGTCAGAGTTATTATTTGCCATTTCGAGGAGACATTTGTTTGCCTGGCCTAGTATTCTGCTCAACTCATCCGCAGTCTCCTCAAGGCTCATCGTGTCAGATAATTTTTCTATCTCGGCTATAATCACCCTTCTAGCTTCTGTAGATGCTCTATCCCCAGCAGGATGCCCACCCATTCCATCGAGCACACCAAAACATTGCTGTGCGTTCCGTGCAAATAAGGCATCCTCGTTGCGATCCGGATGGTTTTCGTTGGCAATCGTCATTGCAGCAATGTCGAGCGGTTCAGGAGATTGTTCTAAGGAGGGTGGCTGTTCTGGATTAAGCATAGTTCTGTGTGGGCGGTGAGGGACTCGAACCCACGACCTACTGGGTGTAAACCAGGCGCTCTACCAACTGAGCTAACCGCCCTTCGACTACGCTCAGGGTAAACCCCTAAGCTGTGCGGCCGGTGGGACTTGAACCCACACGAGTGTGAACTCACAAGAACCTCAATCTTGCCGGTCTACCAGTTTCCGCACGGCCGCGTATTTAGGAGAATAAGGGTTTTTTATTGTTAGAGCAAGCGCTGTTGCAGATCTGCTTCTTTGCTTCCTTCTGTACTAGTTTCCATCTTTGGCGGATTCTTAATAAGCTCGATAGCTTTTGGAATCTTTTGAAAATCGGCAAGTAAAACAGGGCGAAGCTTGCCGGAGTAGAGTGCGGCTGCCGGATGGTACATGGGCATTACAACCTGCCTGCCGGCAGGCAGGCTCGCCCTAGCTATGCTCTGTGCCTGCCCGTGGATTTTTGATATAGAAAAGCCAGGCCCTAATACAAATTCCATTGAAAATCTTCCCAGCGTCACAATGATTTTCGGGTCTATAATATCGATTTGCCTCTGCAGCCATGGTGCGTATGCCGTAATTTCCTCTGGGAGCGGATCTCGATTCTCCGGAGGGCGGTGCTTGATACAGTTTGCAATAAAAATATCTTCTCGCTGTAATCCTATGGATCCGAGTAGTTCATTTAAAAACTTCCCAGCTGCGCCCATAAAAGGTTTGCCTGTTTCATCTTCTTTTGCTCCTGGTGCTTCTCCAATAAACATAACTTCTGCATCAGCATTGCCGTCTCCTGGCACCACCTGCTTTGCTGTTTTGTGTAAATCTGATGCAGCCGCAACTATCGGTAGTTGTTCTTCTGTTAATAATCGTAGCGCTTCTTCTTTGTCTTTTTGTGTCATGAGCGGTTCTTCATCAAAAATTCCAAGTCTTTCTCAATATATTCGTCATGCTTGGTTTCCAAAATAAAGTTCACGTGCTGAAAATCTTTGTGCGCAAGCACGGCTTGTAAGCCCTTGGTTCCAATTTCCCCAATGCCCATATGTTCATGCAGGTCTCGATGGCTCCCTACTTCTTTTTTGGAATCATTCATATGAACGAGCTTAAGATGCTCTGTTCCAATTGCAGATCGAAACTGCTTCATAGTTGCTTCTACTGCTTCTTCTGTACGTAAGTCGTATCCTGATGCAAACATATGGCACGTATCCAGGCATACATGAACGTCTTTGCGGCCGAGCCCTTCTAAAAGTGTAGCTAATTCATCAAACGAGTCTCCTAATACCGCTCCAGCCCCAGCGGAAATTTCTAGCAAAAGCTGTGTAGTAAGCTCTTTGTCTGTTTCGTATATCTTTTTAAGCCCCTCTATTGCTTGTGTAAGAGCCTCAGGCGGCACCACTGAGCTATCTTTATCCGTTATATAGTCTTTGGCGCTCCCCATGTGCGTTACGACATATTTCACGCCAAGCTTAGTGCCTCGTACAAGCTCTTCCCGCACTGCATTAATAGACCCGTAGTAGATCTTGGTATTCTTTGATGCAAAATTAATGTAGTAGGGAGTGTGGATATAGCTTTCAAAGCCGTATTCTTCTGATTTGTTTCTGAACTCCGCAGCTTGTTCATCAGAAATAGGCGCTGCACCGCCTCCTCGCGGACTGCGTGAGAAGAACTGGAAGCATTCTGCGCCCATCGTCTTCGCATTATCTGGTGCATTTTGTACCCCGCCCGCTGCGGATACGTGGAG
>MHHP01000011.1:6436-22232 GCA_001817055.1 Candidatus Andersenbacteria bacterium RIFCSPHIGHO2_02_FULL_45_11 | reverse complement strand
CCTGTTGGGACTATCTATTACAGACGATGCGCTACTAGAGATTGCTCAGCGCTGTAGGAGGACACCGCGCATTGGTAACAGGCTTTTAAAGCGCGTGCGAGACGTTGCGCAGGTGGGTAGCCACAGCGCTGTTACGGTTGATGTTGTGCAGCAAACACTCGCTCTTCTCAACATAGACCCAATGGGGCTTGATGCATCGGATAGGATGGTGCTTACAACGCTTATTGATAAATTTCATGGGGGGCCGGTTGGCCTCTCGACGCTGGCTATGGTGTGTGCTGAGGAGGAGCGAACCATAGAGGATGTTATTGAGCCATTTCTGATCCAGTGTGGCTTTCTGGTTCGAACCCCCAGGGGCCGTGAAGTGACGCCAGAAGGATATGCGCACATGGATCGCTAATGCAGTTACGGTATCCCGTTTAGGTTTTTTCGCGGCCTGTATTTGGTTCCTGGGTACCGGTAGGCCGGGAGTAGCAATACTTTTTTTTGTTGTTGCTTGGGGGCTTGATGCTATTGATGGCGCAATTGCGCGGCGTCTTGGGCAAGCAACTATACTCGGTTCACAGCTCGACAAGGCTATAGACCGAATTATTATCATCGGGTCGGTAGTATTTCTGTTGCGTTACGAATATCTTCCCACAATGGCGGTATTTCTTCTAGTAAAAGATGTCGGGCTCTCTATTGCTCTGAGCGTTAAGCCTACAAGCAAACCATTTCCTTCTGCAGGGAATCTTGGAAAGATAACCAGCCTACTTCAGGGGGCTGGTATTCTGTGGCTGTTCTTTGGGCTTCCAGGGCAAGTAGCCATCGTTACTGGTATTGGCCTTTTGGGCGGGTATGTTGCGGTCGACTACTTGCGGAAATTATGATGTATCGCCATACAACACTTTTTGTAATACTCATCACATTTCTTACTTTTAACGTCCTATTCTTCTCTGTATCAAGCGCTGAAGAGGATTATTCTGCAGATGTTCATATTACAGAATTTATTCCTAATCCCGTTGGGGATGATAGTGAGCTGGAATTTATAGAACTCTATAATGGCTCTGATTTTGACGTGGATCTTTCAGAGTGGGTTGTTGATACGGGGGGAAGTGCACGCTTCATTATAGAGAGTGGGACTATTCTTGGTGCACAAAGTTTTCTTACATTTTATAGTGCTGATAAAAATATTGCGCTTACGAATTCGGGCGATCATATCCAATTCATCCGCCCAAATGCCGTAGTGCAAGACGATATAGTATATACATCAAGTATCGAGGGGCATTCATATATTCGACTAGATACTGGTATATATGGTGGCAGTGCAACGCCAACTCCGAATAGTGCCAATACACCATTACCAACACCGACAGTAACTCCGACACCGACCCCCACTATTGCACCGACACCGACATTGTCTGAATCCCCAACTCCGATCCTATATTCAACAGAAGTTCATGTATCAGAATTTTTACCGAGTCCGGAGGGGGATGATGGTGAGCTAGAATTTATAGAACTTCATAATTCGTCTACATCTGAAATTGATATTTCTGGTTGGATTATTGATACGGGGCCTACGTCTCGATTTACGATTGCGCCAGGCACAGTAATTGCCCCTGGTTTGTATGTGGTATTTTTCAGTTCCTTATACGATATATCATTGAGCAACTCTAGTGATCATATACAGCTTGTCAGGCCCGATGGAGTTGTTCAGGATGATATTTCGTATACAGAAACCAAAGAGGGGCACTCGTATAATCGGTCTGACGCTGGCGCCTATGACCAAAGTTTTACGCCTACTGCCAATGCAGCTAATACGATTACTGCATCACCAACCCCAACCCCCAAGCCAACGGCAACTGCTTCGCCGAAATCAGAAGAAAGTACTATCACATATGAATATTCATCACTTCTCGTGATTAATGAACTTTTACCAAATCCAGAAGGATCTGACGAAGAATATGAGTATATTGAGATCAAGAATTTAGATACAAAGACAGTGCGACTTGCAGGTTGGACGCTCGACGACGCGGTAAAAGGTTCCGCTTTTCATTTTACTGACGAAAGTATTCTTGCTGGGAAAATACTTGTTTTTGAGCGAAAGAAGACAAAAATTGCGCTTAATAATGACACTGATACTGTCTCGCTTATTAATCCAAAAGGGAAGGTTATTTCTACTGTCGTATACAGTAAAGTAGTTCCTGAGGGCCAGTCATGGAATCGGGCGGTAGATGGCGCATATGCTTGGAGCGAAACACTCACCCCTGGCAGAGAGAATACTATAGTTGTTCTTAAAAAAGCATCGCCCACACCTAAGCCAAAGAAACCTAAGGTTGTTGCAGTCAAGAAAAAAGCTTCTGCGAGTCCCCAAGCATCTGCATTAAGGGCGCCAAGCGTTCTTGCTGCTCGTGATGAAAAACTTCCTTGGACTGAAACAGTTTCTCGTACGGTAGTATACCCGCCCAATGAGACGCTGCCTGCTACTGGGAAGCAGCGCCTTTTTGTCTTATTTGGAGCAACGGCGGCATTTGCACAGCTTGCATCCGGTATTTCTCGTAAAGAGCGTATCTGGCGGATGTGATCAAATCGTTGTACGCTTGAAGCCATTCCTATGAAAAAAGTTGTTGTATTAGGGGGCGGCAACGGAACATCGCGTCTTCTGCAGGCCCTTCTCCCATTGCTACACGACAAGTCTCTTTCGTCGCTGCATGCCCTTATCCATATGGCAGATGATGGTGGTTCTACGGGGAGGCTTCGGCAACAGTACGCGGTAGGCGCAATGGGTGACCTTACAAAATGCTTGCTTGCCCTAAGTGCACTACGTGGCGATATTCGGGGCGATGAATTTTTACAAGCGCTCGAGTACCGATTTGCAGATGGGGATTTTCAGGGGCACACGTTACGAAACGCTCTTTTAGCAGCCCTTGAACTCACGTCTTCCGATATTGATGCTGCTATCGCAACATTTGCTCGAGTTCTGCAGGTTCCGAAATTTACTGGCGTAATACCCACAACCCTAGAAGCTCTTACGCAACAAGTGGCAATTGTGCAGAATGGAGATCAAAAGATACTGGGCCGAGGACAGCATTTTATCTCTTGGAATGTAAATGTTCAGGAAGACCCCTCGTGGAAACCTGAGGATATTCGTGTTGGGTTTGAAGAAGCGGATGTGCCGCTTAATCCGCGCGCAAAGAAGGCGCTTGAGGTTGCAACCCATATTATTATTGCTCCTGGCCATACGTATGGCTCTATACTTCCGACGCTTGCGTCGCTGGGACTTGATAACCCGGAAGTGTTGATGCACAGCCGCGCACATATTACGGTTGTAATGACACTTCTTACAACGCCCCTGCATACCGTGGGTTGGACAGGAGAGGATTTTGTTCGTGTGTACGAATCATACTTAAAGCGGCCTGTTGATGTGGTTATTGCAAACACGGGTCGCGTTCCTATTGAGCTTGTTCCGGGACAAGCCTGGGTAGATTTCTCTGAGGGTGACCATTTATATGCTCTGGAACGTGTTGATGCTGTTCGTAAGCTGGATGTTGTACAGCAGGCACATGACGTAGTTCCTCGGCCAGTCCTGGTCCACGATCAAGCGCAAATGGAAGGGATTTTTAGGAGGCTCTATGGTGTTTGACCCTGTTATTTCTGAGTCTGAGAGACAGCAAGAGTTAACTGCCAAGCTGGCAACTTTTTCCCAGGGCCAAGAAGAGCGGCTTGCAAGCGTAAAAGCAGAGCAATTGGGGTTGCCATATATTAATTTGGTTGTATTTCCGATTGATTCTGATGTACTTGAGCGCATTTCAAAACAAGATGCGCAAGCGGCGCAAGTTGCTCTGTTTTATAAACAGGGGGCCGATATACGAGTGGGGGCTGTAGACCCTCAATCCGCGGGTGCTCAAGAGGTTGCAAAGAAAGTGGAGCAGACAATGGGGTATGTGCCCCATATGTACGTAGTTTCTAACCGTAGTATTGCTGCTGCCCTTGCCAGATATCGTAGAGATGCCGCTCTAGATACAGCCCCGCAAGATGAGCTTAAGATCGGCCAAAAAGAGGCTGATGCATTTGCGACAGAACTCAAGAACCTGCAAGACTTAGGCTTACGCATTACAAGTATGCCCCCAACGGAAATATTAAGCGCTATTGTTATTAGTGCTGTTCGGCTTAGAGCGTCAGACATTCACGTTGAACCGAAAGAAAAAGAGGCTCGGTTGCGCTTTCGTATCGATGGAGTGCTGCAGGATGTTGCTACGTTTGATCGCCAAGGATGGGCACTGATTTTATCCCGCGTAAAAGTTATGGCCCGCCTCAAGCTCAACGTGCGGGATGTACCGCAAGATGGTAGCTTTGTACTTCGTATTGGAGATGAAACTTACGACATGCGTTTATCTACGCTCCCGGGTGGTACTGGTGAAAATATTGTAATCCGTCTTTTGGATAGGAGGGCGGAAGCTGCCGAGATTGCTGCGCTGGGTATGAAGCCGCGAGACTTGGATGTGGTAATGCGAGAGTTGAAGCGTGTAAACGGGATGATCTTGATTACCGGGCCTACTGGTTCGGGTAAAACTACAACGCTCGCATCATTTTTGCGTGAAGTTAATAATGCAGAGTTAAAAATTATTACATTGGAGGATCCTATTGAGTATCGAATTCCTGGAGTAGAGCAAACGCAGGTTGATGCGGATGCGGGGTATTCGTTTGCAATCGGGCTTCGTTCAATCCTTCGGCAAGATCCAGATATGATTATGGTTGGTGAAATGCGTGACGTTGAAACTGCAGAAACTGCCGTACATGCTGCCCTTACGGGCCATTTGGTGTTTTCTACCCTTCACACAAACGATGCGGCAGGAGCAATTCCTCGTCTTGTGGATATGGGCATTAAGCCATACGTGCTCGCGCCATCTCTGAACCTTGTAATTGCTCAGCGCTTAGTGCGTGTGCTATGCCCCTCGTGCGCACAAGAATATGAACCCGACGAAACAGTGCGTACTAGGATTATCGCAGCAATGAAGGGTGTGCGAGAAGATATTTTTAATCCGAATATTTTGCAAGATGCTTCTCTTCGGTTTGCCCGTGCAGTGGGGTGCGGTGCATGTGCGAATACGGGGTATCGTGGCCGGTTGGGTGCATTCGAGATATTTCCAGTGCAAGATACTATGAAAGAATTGATTCTTTCTGGGGCAAGTAGCCAAGACATTCAGCGCGTCGCTTTGGAAGGCGGTATGACGACAATTGCGCAAGACGGGTATTTAAAGGTTATAGACCGTAAAACAACTCTTGAGGAAGTAGAGCGAGTCTCGCAAGAATAAGCTATCCGCGTACAATTGGCAGGATGCTGCGCACTTGTTGCACTGCTTTTTCTTCAGCCTCTGTAAGCGAACTTGCGGGAACCGAGAACGTTAATATGCTGTTTTCTTTTTTTGCAATAAGTTGCTCCTGAATTTCTTTGCTTCGTTTTGTGAGCCCTTTTCCAAGGGATAAATGCACACTGTATTGTTTTTCGGCATTTTCATACAAAATAAAGGCAGCGTTATATCCTGAAATGTTGTTTGTAAGTTCGCGCATAACGGCTGGAATATCCTCCTGGCTTGCCGCGCTCTCTTTGCAGTCTAGGTCGCGTAAAATACTCCAAAACAGTTGGCCGTGTTCATCGTTTCGAAGGCGTGCATATGTTCGGCCGGCTAATTTGAGGAGAGGGAGGGGTTTTGTTTTTACGAGGTGTTGAATCACGGTGTCTGTGCGCGCATCTTTATCCATGAGTTCTGCCGATAGCTGGAATGCGTGGGGAGTAGTGGACGGCTTTTGGAATGATTCTGTTGCGCTTACGATTCCTGCATACAATGACGTTGCTACGTCCGAATCAATATATTCAGCGTTTAAGGCCAAGATTAATTCGTGCGTTATTTCTGAAATAGACGAAGCAGTAATATCTACAACGTTAATTGTTCCAAAGTGTTCGTTGGTCGGCTTATTATCGATGTTGATAACAGGGGTGTTGTAAAAGAAGTCTGCATGGTTTGTGAACAGGTCCCCAACTTCTGCTAAGTCGGATGCTCCAAAAATCACAACGCAATCATACGGCAGTTGCCGTACGTGTGTTTCTACGAGGTCTGCTGTTATTTCTGCGCCTTCATGCAGTAGAAGGTGGATGCGAGTGCCTCCTTTTAACTCTTGAGGCCGTACATCGGCTAATTGGGCCGTTCCTGCAATATCAATGATAATACCCGGCCTCATTTGCGGGCTCGTTTTAACTTGAGACGACCCGGGTAAAAACTGCAGTTCTTGGGGTACGTGCATTGGGCTTACGGCGTGTACTTCTTTTCCTGGCTCTTTAGATAACGCGAGACTCAGCGCCATCATGGATGAAAATGCATCAATGGAGTGTTTTTCTGGCACGAGCAATAGCACGGGGGAGGATTTGGTAAGTAGCGCTGCTACTTGTTTGGTTTCAGGGAGGCTCATAAGAAATCTTTTCATCCTATCCCGTACTTGGAATAAAGGAAACAGTGCATATGTGGAAATGTATGGCGTTGCCATGTAGGATAGCTCTATGAACGCAAATTCCCTTATTGGGATACATCAAATACAGACTCTTGAGCAGCTATCTGCGCTTGCGGGGAGGCTTGCTTACGAGTTGCGGGCTGGTGACGTCATTCTGTTTTCCGGAAATTTGGGGGCAGGGAAGACGACCTTTACGCAATTTCTGGGTAAATCACTTGGGGTTGAAGGAAAGATTACTTCGCCTACATATACGCTTGTTGGTGAATATCCGATTATTGGCAATCCCAATATCGCTACGCTTATCCATATGGATTTGTACAGGATGGGAGAGGCGGAAAAGAAACTGCCCTTGAACAACGAATATATTCAAGAAGTTATTGATACTGCTGCCCTAAGCAAAGCAGTTGTTGTTATTGAGTGGGCAGAAAAACTAGCGTATGTGCCAGTATCACGATGCTGGAAGATATTCATTGAACCAGGAGATACTACCAGAGCCCGCATCGTTACAATCAATAAGGTACAATAGACCGTATGGCAAAACAGCAAAAATTGGCGATTATTGATGCCCATGCGTTAATTCACCGCGCGTATCATGCATTACCCCCTATGAGCACGCCCGAAGGCATGCCAACCAATGCTGCATATGGGTTTACGGCTATGTTGCTCAAGATGATAAGCCAGCTCAAGCCAACCCATGTGGTTGCTGCCTTTGATATGAAAGGGCCCACGTTTCGTCATGAAGAATATGCGGAGTATAAGGCACATCGAAAGGCGCCTGCGGATGACTTAATTCCGCAATTTGAACTTGTTCGGGAGATTGTTCGCACGTTTTCAATCCCTGTTCTTGAAATGAAGGGATTTGAGGCTGACGATATAATAGGCACTGTTGCAAAGCGGTTTGCGGGAGTTATGCCAATCGTCATTATTACAGGTGATAATGATACACTCCAGCTTGTTACCGATACTACGTCGGTATTTTCTCTTAAAAAGGGAATAACAGACACTATCTCGTATACGCCCGAGGTTGTGCGCGAAGTGTGGGGCTTTGAACCAAAATATGTTCCCGATTATAAGGGGCTTGCGGGGGACGCATCCGATAATATTAAAGGAGTGGCGGGAATTGGTGCTAAAACTGCGAAAGATTTAGTTTCGCAGTATGGATCATTGGAAGATATTATTGCGCACATGGCAGAGTTGCCTTCGCGTGTTCAAAAGCGTTTACAAGGCAATGAGGCTGATGCGTTTAGTTCTCGTAAGCTGGCCACGATACATTGCGAAGTTCCAGTAGAATTTAATTTGGAAGATGCCGTATGTAAAGAATACGATATGACGCGTGTGCGCACACTATTTCAGAAGCTAGAATTTCGGACGCTTCTAGCTCGTTTGCCTCAAAGTAATGAGGGTATGCAGCCAACACTCGATTTTGGAAAAAAGGAGGCCATTGTAATGCCAGATAATTATGCAATTGCGGTGTCGGATGCGCAGCAGGAGGCATTGCGGCGGCAGCTTTCGGGTGCGGATCTTGTATCGTTTGATACGGAAACAGATGGGCTTGGTGGACGAAATAGTCTTATTATAGGTATGAGTTTTGCCATTCATGAGAAAGACGCAACGATGCGTGCGTGGTATGTACCCATAGATACGGAAGGGGTAAGGCTATGGAAAGATTTTTTTGAAGACCCCAAGATTCATAAAACAGGACATAACCTCAAGTACGATATTGAAGTACTGATGCAATCAGGAATTACGTTGCAGGGGATTGTCTTTGATAGCATGCTTGCAAGTTATCTGTTGCGCTCCGGAAGCCGCAGTCATGGCCTAGACGATTTGGCGCAAGAAAAGCTGGATTACACCCCTATTCCTATTACAGACCTTATTGGCTCTGGGAAAAATCAGAAAAGCATGCGGGAGGTGCCGCTTGAAGCACTCGCTCGGTATGCGTGCGAAGATGCGGAGGTCGCACTTCGACTCCACGATCTCTTCTTGCCAGAATTGCGCCAAGAAAAATTGCTCGATGTTTTATTGCATATTGAGCTGCCGCTATTCCCCGTGCTTGCCCATATGGAAACAACGGGGGTGGCACTTGACCGAGCTGTTCTGAAAAGAATGAGCACTAAAATTGAACAGAGGATTTTTGAGATTGAACAACAGATATATTCGGCCGCAGGCGAAACATTTAATATTAATTCACCAAAGCAGCTGCGGGTTATTTTGTTTGAGCGCTTACTGTTGCCGACTGTTGGTATTAAAAAAACGCAGACGGGGTACTCTACTGCAGCGGATGAACTGGAGAAGCTCCAGGGTACTCATCCTATTATTCCGCTCATGAGTGAATATCGCGAGCTCTCTAAGCTTAAGAATACCTATTTGGACGCACTTCCAGACCTTATTGATGAAAAAACAGGGCGAATTTATGCATCATTTAATCAGACTATTGCGGCAACGGGGCGCTTATCTGCTACGAATCCAAATTTACAAAATATCCCGGTGCGTACAGAGTTGGGCCGTGAAATTCGAGAAGCATTTGTTGCGCGAGACGGGTATATGTTTGTACAAGCAGACTATTCCCAACTTGAGCTTCGTATTGCTGCCCATATGGCGCATGATTCGAAGTTATTGTTTGCGTTCCGGGCAGGGCAAGACATCCATCGCGCAACGGCGTCGCTGGTGTTTGGCGTAGAGCTTGCAGATGTTACAGACGATATGCGCCGGCAGGCGAAAACGCTGAACTTTGGAGTGTTGTATGGAATGGGGCCGCAAAGCTTTGCCAGAGCAGCTTCTGTGAGTGTGGAAGAAGCTAGATCGTTTATTGAAAGATATAAAAAGGAATACAGTGGTATTGAAGCCTTTATTGAGCAAACTCTTTCTTCTGCGCGTACGAAGGGGTATGTAGAAACGATGTTTGGGCGGCGAAAATATGTTCCGGAGCTTGAGTCTAGTAACCCTGCTATTCGTGCCGCTGCAGAGCGCGCCACGTTTAATTTCCCCATTCAGGGTACCGAGGCGGATATTTTGAAGAAGGCGATGATTACGTTATTTGCCATCATTCAGGAGAAGTACTCGCAGGTTGCGATTGTTCTTACGGTGCATGACGAATTGGTATGCGAAGTACCTGAAAAAATCGCGAAAGAGTTTGCAGGCATTATGAAAGATACGATGCAGGGTGTTATTACGCTTGATGCACCACTCATTGTTGATGTGGGTATAGGCCCCAACTGGAACGATATTGCGGTATACTGATCTGTATGCAGCAAGAGCGTGTACGTGGAGGGGATAATCTTGTGTTCTCAAGCTCACAAGAAGCTGCCCATTTTCGCGAATCTGTTGAAACAAAAATCGTTGATGAGCACATACCTGGAGCTCAGCGTCGTCGTGAAGTTCTTGCGGAAGAGCTTGCGAAGAAATTTGAAGAGCATGGCGTTGGGGTTTCCTCGCTTCATAGGCCGTGGGAGCATAGTCAAGAAGAGCACGCAGAAGTGCAGGAGTTGGTAAATACTGCATTTGCCACTGATCTGCGCGATGCATTGCGCAAGGCAGAAAACAGCCCTTCATTCCCTCGGAATATCGATTTATTTCACGATGTCCTTACCGGGGAGCTGTATGCTGCAGTACTTGGTCAGCGTCTGAACACTGTTCATTTTTCTGTGTGGAGAATTGCCCTGTTGGCAACTCCTGTGCTGTTACTCGTAGTCGCCATAATTCTTTTTGCATATTCTATATGATCTCGGTTATTGGGATTATAGGCTCTGGTATTAGTATTGTTGCCGCATTGCTACTCGCATACATTATGCTGCGTTCACTGCGTTCTCATGCGCGCCTATCGCGTTCTTTAGATATACAAATGCTCCAAGTGCTGCTTCCTAAAGATATTGATAAAGAAGAGCGAGAAGAGGGTATTGGGGATCCTATTAAGGATCGGATTGGAGTTGCGGAACAGTTTTTATCTACGCTCTCTGTACTGCCAACTTCATTTATAGATAGACTCATCTATGGTGCTCCAAGTATTGTGTTTGAAATTATTGCCCGCCCCCATGGAGGAATTTTCTTTTACGCAGGTACTCACCGCAGGTACATCGACCATTTGGAAAAGCAAATTTACGCTCATTACCCAGAAGCGGAAGTGACGGTGGCAAATGAATACACGATTTTTTCTTTGCACGATACGGTGCGTGTTGCGTCCCTTACGCTTCGTCGCAAGCAGTATCTTCCGATTGCCACGTATAGAGATTTAGAAGTTGACCCCATGCAGGCGTTAACTGGCGCACTTGCGAAGATTCAAAGCACCGATGCTGCCCTTATCCAATACGTATTGCAGCCAGCATCGCGCAAAGAGGCGCATCGCGCATCTAAGGCTGCTCGTAGGACAATTCAAGGAAAGCAAAGCGATATTTCTTCATCGTCTTTTTCTCTTTCTGTAATTGGTTCAACATTGGGAAGTAAGGGGTCGGCGAGTCGTGATGCATCGGAGCATCGTCTTACTTCTCGGATGGAGCGCCGAGTAGAATTAGTGGAGGATAAAATGTCGCAGCAGCAATTCACTGTTACAATCCGTGTTGGAATAGCAGTGCGAGACAAAGATGATGCGGAGCGGGTATTTACGGCGCTGTGCGGATCCTTTGCTCAGTATGATTTGCCGGATTTAAATCAATTGCGTGTCATCATTCCGCGTAACCAAAAGCGCGCCATTGAGCAGTTAGTTGTTCGGATCGCAGATCCTAGTATCGCTTCTACGCTTAGCACTACAGAAGTTGCATCGTTATACCATTTTCCTCTTCCTACAACCGCAACCCCGAATATTATTTGGCGAGGAGCACGGGCTGCTGCAGCTCCGGGAGGACTTCCTACAAGTGGCGTGTTATTGGGGGCAAATGTGTATCGGGGTATTGAAACTCCTATTTACTTAAGCGAATCTGACAGACGTCGACATTTGTATTTAATTGGACAGACGGGAACAGGGAAAACAACGATGTTCCTTAATATGATTGTTCAAGATATTTTGGCGGGTCATGGAGTTGGGGTTGTAGATCCACACGGAGACTTGATAGAGGAAATTTTGAACTTTATCCCACCTGAGCGGCAAAAGGATGTGATCTTGTTTGATCCGAGAGATCGTGAAATGCCGCTCGGCTTTAATATTCTTGAAGCAAAAGATCCAAACCAAAAAGATTTGATTGTAAATGAAGTAGTGCAGATTCTGCAGAAACTTGCAGCACGCTTAAACCCAGAATCTATTGGCCCTATGTTTGAACACTATTTGCGCAATGCTCTGTTGGCGCTCGTAGAGGATTCAGAGGCGACACTGCTAGACGTGCCGCGTATGTTTGTGGATGAACCGTTTCGCACAAAGGTGCTCGCAAAGAATACGAATCCAACCGTGCTTCAGTTCTGGAAGCAAGAGTTTGCACAAAGTCAGCGCGGCCAGATGTCTGCCGACATGCTTTCGTACGTTATTAGTAAGTTAGGGCGATTCATTAGTAATGAGACTGTCCGGAATATTATTGGGCAATCACAGTCTTCGTTTGATGTACGTGAGGCGATGGATTCGCAAAAGATTCTGCTTTGTAACTTGTCTAAGGGGCAGCTGGGGGATATTAATTCTGACTTGTTAGGTTTCGTTTTGGTTTCCAAGATACAGATTGCAGCACTTGGACGAGCCAATATTCCGGAGAAAGATCGCAAAGACTTTTACTTGTATTTAGATGAGTTTCAAAATTTCACAACCGATAGCATCTCAACTATTTTGTCAGAGGCACGGAAGTATAAGCTAAACCTGAATTTAACCCATCAGTTTATTAAGCAGCTTGATGACCCAATTAAAGATGCGGTGTTTGGAAACGTGGGTACTATATTGTCGTATCGTATTGGTGTGGAAGATGCGGAATTTATGGAGAAACAATTTGCGCCTGTATTTTCTGAGTATGATTTAGTTAATCTTCGTAGGTTCACGGCCGTAGTGCGACTGTTAGCAAATGGAACTCCAGAGCGTGCCTTCTCGTTGAGTAGTTATCCTGCACCCCAAACAGGGGATCCTGAAATTGCTACGCAAGTGCGCGAGCAATCAAGGGCAACATATGGGAGGCCGTTTGCTACTGTGGAAAAGAATATTTTAGAGCGTTTCCATTTTGCATCACCAGAAACTGCTGCGCCCAAGAAGGGGGATTCGTACCTGGCAGAGTCATTATTTGATATTGGATAGCGGTGCCTAAATACGCTATGATAAAACAATAGTCTTACCATTATTTATCTCGTAAATTATGTCTGAAAAAAAGGATGATGTAGTAATTCCGCCAAACGTTCCGACACAGTCGTCTTCGGTAAAGTCGCATTCCAAGTTTAAGGTGGCAACTATTGGTGGCGTGGTTGTGCTCGTTCTTATTATTGCTCTGGGCGTATATGCGGGTATGCGGGCAAAGAATGGGGAGCTTCCGCTTTCAGGAGACTTATCTCGTGGCATATATGGAGATTTGCCGTTGGGTGGTGAAAAGCCAGTAGCCACGCCGGACACTGTTGCGCGAGAAACGAGTGGCTTATCTGGTATGCCATGCGAACATCCGAATCGTCGCGCATTGGGCGTTATGTTAGCTGGGGACCCTATTAATCGCCCAATGTCTGGGTTCTCAAAAGCTGATATGGTGTTTGAACTGCCGGTGTTGGTGAGCGATGTTACGCGCCTTACCGCCGTGTATCAGTGCGGAGAGCCAACGGATATTGGTTCTGTGCGTTCGGTACGGCATGATTACCTCTTCTTGCTAGAAGGTATTGATGGAATTATGGGGCATTGGGGCGGAAGTTACCATGCGCTTAACAGGATTGCGGTAGGGGAATTTCAGACCATTAGTGCACTGGCAAATCCGCACAATGCATTTTTCCGGAAGAACAACTTACCCGCACCCTATAACGGATTTACGACGTACGAACGGCTTTGGGGGGCTCTTGAAAAGCTTGGGTACCGCACCACTACTAATTTTAAAGGCTACGAATTTAAGGATGATATAGCTTCTTCTGATCGCCCAGCAGGCGGAACGCTTTCTATCGGGTGGCCCGGGCAGTTTAGGGTGAGTTATGAATATAACCCAACTACGAACCGATTTGATCGGTATTGGGCGGGAGTAAAACAGGTTGATGCAGAAGATAAACAGCAGGTTGCACCAAGTGTTGTTGCGGTGATGCGCGCTACAAATCAGTACGCAGATGGCCCGGGTGGGTATAACGACATGGCGATTGAGGGTAGGGGGGAGCTTGCGTTGTACCAAGATGGAAAAGAAATTAAAGGTACATGGGTAAAGAATGAACTGGAGAAAAAAGACCCTGTTCACTTCTTGAATGAACAAGGGCAGCCAATTACCTTTACTCGCGGGCAGGTGTGGGTAACTGCAGTTGAGCCTGATATTAGCGTGACCTGGCAGCCAAAATGATCCAGTACTTCTTCGGGGATGACACGATTACAGCCCGGGGGAGAATTGCCGCACTCGCAGAAAAGGAGCATGCACAGATTCGTTTTGTAGATAAAGAGGATGTGGGCGAGATGTCGCTACAGTCTCTGCTAGATGCTTCTCATAACTCTCTATTCGGGAAAACAATTGTTGTACTTCGTGATGTGGCTACATTCCCTGAGCATATTCGCAGCCAACTCCTCGAGCTGGCAGAACAAGGAACGCTATCGCATGAAATGATAGCGTGGGATCGTACAGCTCCAGATGCGCGGCTTACGTTTACAAAAAAAATAAAGAAGGCTGTGCACTGCGAAGCGTTTATGCAGCCAAAAGATCCGCAGGGTATAACTACATGGGCTGCTACGTATGCAGCGCGTGAGTATGCCGATGCAGCATTTTCTCCAGGAGTGCTTGCAGAGATTGTGAGGCTGGTGGGGCAGGATGTGAATGCGGTTGCATCTGAAGTTGCGAAGTGTAGCGTGCTTGCATCTGTTACCGCTGACGATATCGCACGTATCGTTCCGCAGCGAGCCGAGCAAGATACGAGTGCATTTCCTCTGTTGGAGGCGATCGTAACACACCGTAGTAAGGACGCTTTGCGTATACTGGGGAATATTATAGATGGTGGGGCATCAGAGCGATTCGTGCTCTCTATGCTCGCATATCAATTTCGGTTATTTCTTGCGGTTCGAATTGGCCATGAAAAAAATGCGGATGCTTCTGTTATTCATCGTGCTACCGGGTTTCACCCTATTGCGATTCAAAAAGCCATGCCGGTGGTATCGCGTATGCAGCTTGCGGCAATTACCGATGCGCTTGTTCGTATTGGGGCTACGGAAAAAACAATCAACACATCAAGCATGGATCCGCGATCCATGCTTACAATGTTGGTGTTGGCGTTGGCGAAATAGTCGCAGAATACTTCCCTTGAAAAGGGGAGGGGAACGTTACGCTACAGCTTTAGCTGCTACTCGTAGTCTGGACTTCTTTCGAGATGCTTTGTTCGGGTGGATGATGTTGCGGCGTGCTGCGCGGTCAAGGATGCTTTCAGCTTTGGTGAGCTCAGTTGCAATAGCTTTCGTGTCTTTGCTGGCAATAGCCAAGCGCATTGCTTTCAAAGCTCCGCGAAGCTTTTTACGCCATACGTCATTCACAGCGCGTTGGCGCTCATTTTTCCGAAGTGCTTTTTCTCCTGCATGTAACTGTGGCATTTACGCAGTATCGCAAAAGGGGGCTGGAATGTCAAACGGAGCTTGTTTGTAGGGAAGTTACAGGAATATTTTTTTAGGTTGTACTATAGTTTCTTCGGTTTCGCGGATCGCAATACCGAATAGTTTTTTATTTGAATCTAACAGCGCAATCGGCGTGTTGATTGGAGTATCTCTATCGCACTCACCCACTTTCCCCTGTTTATATTTTGCGACAATGTCTTCAGCGCAGATTATAGATGGTATATGAGACACGAGCTGTTCCATCGGAATTATGGAGCTGTGGATAACTTTTGGGAGGTCTTCCGGTGAATTTGCGTTTTTATCAGTAAATGATCCAATTGCTGTGCGCGTAAGCTGGGAGCAATACGCACCCGTGCCAAGTATCTCGCCAATATCGCGTGCTAGCGATCGTATGTATGTTCCGGTGCTGCATGTTACGGAAATTTGTAGTGTTGGATATTTATATTCTTCCAAAATAATTTCATGTATTGTTATTGGCCGAGGTTTTCTTTCTACGCTCTCCCCCGCTCGCGCATACTCATACATCTTTTTGCCATTGATTTTAATGGCAGCGTAAGCGGGAGGTATTTGGGATGTTTGCTGTTTGATGCGGCTCAAGGCGGTGAGGATTTGATCTTTGTTCGGTTCCAACGCAGCTCCCCCCCC
>MHHP01000011.1:0-6408 GCA_001817055.1 Candidatus Andersenbacteria bacterium RIFCSPHIGHO2_02_FULL_45_11 | reverse complement strand
CTCCTTACGAAGGAGGGGTTAGGGGAGGTTAGCGGCCGGATTACTCCCGTACTATCGTCCGTGTCGCTCGTTGCCCCTAGTGTTATTTCCGCCCTATATGTTTTTGGCAGCATGTGCAGCTCGTCTTGCAGGCGTGTTGCATGGCCTACGAGGATTATAAGAAGCCCGGATGCAAACGGATCGAGAGTGCCGCTGTGTCCTACTTTGATTCCTTTGAGTTCTGGGATATGTCGAACTGTATTCACTATATCGTGTGATGTTACGCCAGCAGGCTTATTGATTAATAGGCCCCCATGCAGATTGGCTGTATTTTTCTTCATATATTGGGTAGCATACAGGATATGTCAAAATCAGCACTTATAACAGGAATCACCGGCCAAGATGGGTCGTATTTAACAGAGCTTTTATTAGAAAAAGGATATACGGTATATGGCCTTGTACAACGCAGCGCCAACTACCAGTTTGAAAATATTGAGCATCTTCTGAAAGATATCCATGTTATTACCGGCGATTTAGCAGACTTTTCTTCTCTGGCGCGAGCAGTAAAAAAGGCAGCACCTGATGAAGTATATAACCTGGCGGCACAGTCATTTGTGCAGGCAAGTTGGGATATTCCGGAGCTCACAGGAGATATTACCGGGGTTGGTGTGTGCCGTATGCTTGAGGCAATGCGCCTGGAAGCTCCAGATGCGCGATTTTACCAGGCAAGCAGTAGTGAAATGTTTGGAAAAGTTCTGGATACACCCCAAAAAGAAACAACGCCATTCTATCCTCGTAGCCCATACGGGGTTTCGAAGGTGTATGGCCACTTTGCAACAGTGAACTATCGTGAAAGCTTCAATATGTACGCATGCTCAGGTATTTTGTTTAACCATGAATCCCCTCGCCGTGGTCGTGAATTTGTAACTCGAAAGATTGCAATCGGAGTTGCTCGCATTAAAGCAGGGCTAGAAAAAGAAATTCGAATGGGGAACGTAGATGCGAAGCGTGATTGGGGATTTGCGGGCGATTATGTTCGTGCAATGTACCTAATGTTACAGCAGGATACCCCAGAAGACTTTGTTGTAGGAACGGGTGAGACTCACTCTGTCAGCGAATTTTTGGAGCTCGCATTCTCTCATGTAGGGCTAAACTGGAAAGACTATGTGGTGCAAGATGAAGCGTTTATGCGGCCTGCGGAAGTGGACTTATTATTATCAGACCCGTCGAAGGCACAGGAAAAACTAGGCTGGAAGCCAGAGGTTTCGTTTCCTGAACTAGTATCTATGATGGTGGAATCTGAACTGAAAGCGCTCAATGGAAAATAGGGCAGTTATTATTACGGGTGGCGGAGGGTTTGTTGGCAGGCATTTGATTGCCGAACTGCAAGCTACTAAAGCATTTGATCGAATTATTGTCTTTGATAGGAATATGGCAGATTTCGGACCCGGTGTTGAAAGCTATGCGCTTGATATTACGGATATCGAATCCAAAAAAGAACTTATTCGCAAGGTTCAGCCAACTTGGGTTATTCACCTGGCAGCGATTGCGGGGGTCGGGTTTTCGATTGAGCATCCGGATATTACAAGAACAATAAATGTGTTCGGTACAAAATCTCTTTTAGAAACTACAATTTCTGCGTCCCCCGCTACAAAATTTCTTGTCATCAGTAGTGCCGATATTTATGGTGCTGTGTCCTCGGATCCGATTCCTGAGCTTTCTCTTGCCAGTGCGCGTCCGCGTAATCCATATGCCGAGAGTAAACTTGAAATGGAAGCTCTTATTGAAAAAGAATTTAATGATCGATGTATTCGGGTGCGACCATTTCCTCATGTTGGCCCTGGGCAGCAAAAAGGATTTGTGACTGCTGATTTCGCGTCGCAAATCGCTGCCATTGAAGCGGGTACTAGCGAGCCCATTATCTCAGTTGGAAATCTCACTGCAGTCCGAGATTTTTCCGACGTTCGTGATGTTGTGCGTGCATATCGCCTTCTTCTTGAGCGCGGTGTGGTAGGCGAGGCGTATCATGTAGCAAGCGGTGTGGGAAGAAGTATAGAGTCAGTGTTAACCTCGCTTCTTGCGATGAGCCGTGTAGCTATTCGTACAGAACTAGACCAGTCACGGATGCGGCCGTCTGATACTCCGACAGTGGTTGGGAATGCAGAAAAGTTGAAAGCTGCAACTGGATGGAATCCTGCGATACCTTTTGAACAAACGCTCGCGGACGTGCTTAACGACTGGCGAAATCGGAAGTAGCGTAGAGCTGATATGGCCCATACGTAGCCACGACGTGCCACTGCGGCCGAATAATAAGATTGGGATACGCCGATCGTTCTTGGGGGCCTATAAGGATAGCCTGAGGGTGAATCCCCTCGATGCTATTGATGCGTCCTTCGTAGAATTCTTTCACTTCTTTTTCTCGATTCCAGGGCAGTCCACCGTGGCTCCAGATGTGTGCTGCGTATCCAAGGATGAGCTTGCGTCCTGCTAATGTTGCAGGCGAGTTATGTACTGGAGCAGTCAGAATTGGAGTTGAAACGGGAACTTCTCGCTGTATAAGTTTTGCAATTTCTACCCCATCCTGCGTCCATTCAATCCACACTCGTGCAGTCGGAAGTGCAAGCTTCCAGATGTCTAATCCTGCTGCTAGAGTGTGCATGATAATAAGGGCACATATAAGTATAGGCATGAAAATAAATCGGGTATGATGCATCAATATTCCAGCGCCATACCCGACTCCTGGAAGAATCAAAATAAACCAGAAGACGAAGAGCTTAAAGTTATCCCATGCCCATGGAGCAAAAAGGAACGTGTTTGCAAGAATAAAGAGAAATGTTCCGGCGATAATCAGAGCCTTTGGTTCTCGTTGTAGGCGTGAAAATAAAAGAAGAATGCTTGCTGGAATAAGAATTCCTGTATTTTGTAGCCAATAGAATATTGGATGAGTGTCCCCTGCCATCCACCATGGTCCATATCGAAAGAAGGATCCTCCTTCTGCGTTGCCTTGAACAAAAAATGTGAGCTCTGGTATCCCGATGATCAGTGCGGGCAGAAAAAAGAGGCTAAATCGTTTTTTCTTATGACTGCATATAAAGATTGCGATAATAGCAGATGCTAGTGCGATACAGGCATGCGCATGAAATAAGGGAAGCATGCCGGCAGCTAAGCCTGCTATAAGTGGGGCAAAGCGTCGCTTTATCATAGTGGGGTGTAGGAGAAGTAAAACCGTGAGTACGATTGGCATGCCGAACAACATCGCGCGCTGGGGAAGTAAGAGCGTTGTTACGGGGTTGAGGAAGTGGAACCCTTGCTCATCTGTGCCCACGCCTGAATAGTCACGTTGAGGTAAATGCAGTAGAACATCTATAATTCCCCCGTTGCTTGTGGATATATCTTCGGCTATTCGTATCCAACCGAATGTTGCTCCGCCAAATAGGAATAGGAGTAATGCGATAATGCCAGCCGTTCGGGAGCCACCATATGTTTTGCCGAATGAATAGAGAAGTACAAGAAGAAGAGGAATTAGCAGTACTCCTGGTACGTTAACGCTTGCGGAAAGCGAGGAGCCGAGGATTACCATAGTGGCGCTTACGAGGTTTGCAAGGTAGGGGTACGTTAGTGCGTTTCCGGCAAAAATAGGGTCTTCAATGGGGAGCGTTTTTTGCTCCGCTATTTCCATAATAATTGCTGCATGCCATCCTATATCTCCATATGCATTAATGATCCCAGTAGAAAGCCCACCCTCACGTTCCATTAAGAGCTTGGGCGCAATGATTGCAAAGAGGAAAAGAGACAATATAAAGAGCGTGGTTGCTGTTTTGTCTTGTGGTTGCCCTATAAATTCCGCATATCCTCCTCGCCATGCAAACCATAATGCGACACACAGGAACATGATGAGTTCAAGCCAAAGTACGGGCGCTGTAAGTGCTACTTCGTGCCCTATGGCATATGCTAACGTTGCAAATGCAGCAATGCCGATAATGGACCCTCCTGCAATAGTGAGCGTCTTCTCGCGAAACGCCCGGCTGGATGCAATGATTGCGACTCCTGCCAATGCGGGAATAATAAGAGGTAGTACTGCGATGATGTATTGGTATATCATATGCCTTATGGGCAGTATAACCTTCTTTGGCGGCGCTGGAAGTGTGACCGGCAGTAAACATCTTGTAGAGGTGGCAGGAAAACGAATCTTGTTAGATTGCGGAACATTTCAGGGTTTACCGGATGTGCGTTCTCGGAATAGGACATTTCCGTTCCCCCCAGATTCCATTGATGCAGTTATCGTATCTCACGCGCACATGGACCATATTGGCATGCTTCCGCTTTTGGTAAAGCGAGGGTATGCAGGCAAGATTTTTTCCACAGAAGCTACGCGAGATGTTGCTAGTCGCATGTTGCAAGATGCGGCGGGGATTGAAGTGCAGGATGCTATGTATAGGAAGAAGCACCATTTAGGAGCGCCTGATGAACGAGAACCGTTATTTACCATTAGGGACATCTCCCCAACTATTAACCGTTTTGTTCCTCTGCCGTACACGCGAGATGATGGCGCATGGCAGGAAATTTTGCCTGGTGTATCTAGTAAGTTCTACGATGCGGGCCATATACTTGGTTCCGCTATAACTGTTATTCGGTATGAAGAAAACTCGGAAGTGCGCCATATCGCATACACGGGGGATATGGGGCCAAAAGGAGTGCCGCTCTTGCATGACCCGGAAATTCCCGTCGAGGAAATTCACACTTTGCTTATGGAGAGCACATATGGAAATCGAAACCATCAGGGCCTAGAAGAAGCAAAAGAGCGATTGGCGAAAACGATCACTCAGGTCTGCGAGCGCGGAGGTGTGATGGTCGTGCCAACATTCTCATTGGGTCGAACACAAATGTTGGTCTATATTATTCACCAGCTCGTTGATGCGGGGCGCATCCCTACGTTCCCTATCTTTGTTGATTCTCCGTTAGCCTCGGACATTACGGATGTGTATGAGAAATATGCCGAAACGTATGACAAGGAGACCGTAATTGATTTTGCAAAAAATGGTGATATGCCGCTTGCATTTAGAAATCTTTCCTATGTTCGGGCCTCTGAAGATTCGAGGGCGCTTAACGATATGCGGGGGCCGTTTATGGTAATCTCGGCATCGGGCATGATGACGGCGGGCAGAGTAGTGCATCATTTACGTCATCGAATTTCCGATCCTCGCAATGCAATTTTTGTCACTGGATACCAAGCTGCCGGGACGGTAGGAAGAAGAATTTTAGATGGTGCGGATACGATAGAGCTGCATGGAGACAAATTCCCGGTTCGTGCCGAAGTCGTATTGTTTAATGAATTTTCGGCCCATGCTGATCAGCGAGAGCTTGTTGCGTATGCTAGCGCAATTACAGGGCTGAAAACCGTTGCGCTTGTGCATGGCGAGATGGAAGAAAGCGAAGCGTTAGAAGGCGCTCTTATTACGGACAGCGCATCGCTCAAAGTCGTTCGCCCAGAAGAGGGCGATATTATTGCCATTTAGGGTTGTTGGGGTGCCATTGACTGTTATGCTCAGCGGCTTTTTGGATATTTTGATTTTGTTTTTCCATGCGGAGGGGATGATTTTTCCCGGAGAACTTATTCGCCAGCAGTACGCCGACAATAAATCCGGGGCCAAATCCGATGACAAAGTAAATAAGGATAACTGCGAATGAATTTAAAATAGAGGCGATCGTTTCTATCCATGTTTGGGGTTCCATATATTAGTATCGCAGCTTACTTGCTTGCATTAAAATGAACGTTAAGATGTACCCGAAGATTATTCCAAGAATAAAGAAGGACCCCCAAAGTAGTGCATGGCTCATAAGTGCATCCATGTAACTATCATACACTATCGAGGTATACTTATTTCACATCTATGCTGATTGATATTTCTCGACCTATTCATGCCGGTATGGCAATTTATCCAAATAATCCTGGTGTTTCTATACGGAATATCCAAAAGGCAACCGATGGCGCAAGTGCCCTTTCTGAAATTACGATAGGGTCACATACGGGTACGCATATTGATGCGCTCTCTCATATTGATCCGATGGGGTCAGGGGTGGATACGTATTCGCTCGATCAGCTTGTTGGGGCTTGTGATGTGATTGAAATTGCGCATGATGTATCCGTGATTCATGAAGTCGATCTTTCTCAAACAACCACCCCGCGTGTATTGATTAAAACTCGTAATTCTTCCATGAATCCCGATGAGTTCGATGCTGATTTTGTTGCACTCGCCGAAGATGCTGCACAAGAACTTATGCGGCGCGGAGTGCGCCTAGTTGGAATCGATGCGCTTTCTATTAAAAAGAAAGGTGTTAAGGATCGAGTACATGAGATATTCCTACGAGCAGGCGTTTGTATCCTTGAGGGCTTGTATCTCGCGGATGCTCCAGCAGGCTGTCATGAGC
>MHHP01000010.1 GCA_001817055.1 Candidatus Andersenbacteria bacterium RIFCSPHIGHO2_02_FULL_45_11 | reverse complement strand
TTAGTGAGCACTTCAGCCGAGTATCTTACTTGATATTCTTCATACCACCTGATCATCGTGTCCTCGCCCACAACATCGCAGATGTAGTTCAGTTGCAACTCAGTTTCTTCACGGCTGAGTGGCTGGAAATCTGCTGTGGCCGGGGAATGATGGATAAAAGTTCCTAGGTAATCCCTGCAGAATTGTTCATAGTCTCGCGTATGGAGGACGAAGGTATGCCAATATTCATCGACAACCACCATCCCCGAATGGATGACCAAAATACGTGGGATGCCCTCGAGATTTTGCGAGCGGTCTTGCTTCAGTCGGGCATTGAGCCATAACCACCTGTAGGCCTCTGATGCGATTTCTTGTGCCTCGGAGAGAGACACTGCATATAACACTCTGAACTTGTTAACTACACGGTCGTTCTTATAGTTCAAGGCTTCTTCAAGACTTTGCATGTTCACTCCTTCCCAGAATCTATTGAGATTGTTAATGTACACTAAACATATCCTACTAGAAGGCGGTCTTCTTGTCAACTTTCAGCCCCTTCGATAATTGACGAGATCTTAAAAGAAATAGTCCCAGACTATATCGTGGTGCCAATAGGCAGTGGGGGGATATATCTAGGATTAATTCAAGCTATTGAGCGCAAAAAGAAGAAAACAAAAATTATTGGAGTAGGAGTACGAAATACCAACCATAGTTACGCAGATAAGCTTTCAACTCCTTGGACCCCGTATGCCAAAGCACTAGAGTTTTACGGAAAACAAGGACATCTTGTATACCGGCTAAGCGAACAGCAGATAAAGGAAACATATAACAAATTTCAGCATATTATTACCTGTGAACCATCTTCGGCCGTGGTCTTTAATGACTTGCTCAAGCCCGTGTTTTTAAAAAGGGACACTGTAGTTTTTCTGAATTCCGGTAAGTCTGTAATAGCGGAAAATTAAAACGCCACATCTTTTGGATGTGGCGTGGGCGATAGGGAGCAGGGCATTCTTCATGAACACTTTTGGTGTTACTTGAGCGGTTGGCGGATTGACAGGATGATCACTATTGATGCGAGTACCCAGCCTATCTGAGCCTTAGGAGTAAAATACGAAAATTGTCAATTCTTTCTGACGGTATAAGTATTTCTATACTTTACAAGAAGTAATAAATGATATATCGTGGGCAGTTGCGCTGTTTTATTGGAGTGTTGCTGTATGATAGCTCGTTGAAAACCAAAACGTCCCATCTTGTTCTTACAGAAAGGTTAGAGAAATGAAGACATTCACGTTGGACGCGAATCTTGTGCCGATTGAACAACATCTGTTTGAGGTTGTGGAAAGAAAAGGCATGGGCCACCCCGATACGTTAGCTGATGGGGTAGCGGAAGCAATCTCCTTGGAGTATTCACAATACTGCATGGATACGTTTGGTGCTGTTTTGCACCACAATGTGGATAAAGCCGCTATTTTTGGAGGTTTGGCCGAGATTGGCTTTGGCAGTGGTCGAATGGTAAAGCCACATAGACTAATTCTTAGTGGTCGAATGAGTGCGGAGATGGGTGGTCAGCAGATTGACTATGAATCAATCCAACAGCAAGCTGCGCAGAAATATCTTCAGCAATGCTTGCCAAGTTTTGATTTTAGTAAATGGCTTGAAATTCACTCGTTTACGACATCTTCGTCTCGAAGCCCATATTGGTATCGGCCACGGGATTTAAACGATGTGCCTGATGCCAAGCAACCATGGGCCAACGATACCTCGGTTTGTGTGGGTTATTGGCCACTCTCCATAAGTGAGCAGTTAACTCTAGGACTTGAAGGATTCTTCTATCAAGAAAACAAGCCTGTGTACGATTGGGTGGGACAAGATATCAAGGTCATGACAATTCGTAATGGTAACACTATTGAAGTTACCATGTGCGTGCCGTTCATGGCCGATAAGATCCCGACATCTCAGGTCTACAAAGAACGGATTCATTGGTTGCAATCTCAATTGCTCGAACGAGCGATGGAGATAGTGCAAGATCGATACTCGGTCTCCCTTTTCGTGAATACTCAAGATCAACGTGCCAATGACATTCGAGGTCACTACTTCGTTTGTACTGGTTCGGCGTTGGATTTTGGTGAAGAGGGAATGGTTGGAAGAGGAAATCGTTCTCGTGGGATTATTTCTAGTATTCGTCCATATAGTATGGAAGCGAGTAATGGAAAAAATCCTGCCTATCACGTCGGTAAGGTTTGGGGATATATTGTTGATGTTTTAAGTCGACAGATATCTCAATTCTTTGACTGTGAATGCCAAATGGCTGTTACGACCCGCATGGGCGACCCTTTGTTTCATCCCCATCAATTATTTGTGAGTTTGAGCAAAAAAGTAGAAGAAAGTGAAGTTCGTGCTCTTGTAGAGCGAGAGCTTGGAAGTCGTGCATGGACTGCTGAAATTCTTTCACGAAAACCGTTTCTGCCCCGAGCAGGAGGAGGAAGTTGTGTCGAAGCGTAAGTTCGCTTGCGCCGTCTATATGGGGGAGCATGGCATCGATGTGTATTGTAACAACGATGCTATTGCTCCCCTGTTGGATGGAGATTTTGTGCCGTATATTCCTGAGTATCGCCGTGAAGCCCGCCCCTGTAACTCTGGTTTTCGCATGGAAGTTGATATTGGATTGCCACTATCAATTACTCCAAGCGAAGATTTGCACACATGGTTTGTGTGTGGAGAGGCGGAAGAATTGTGTGCGGGAAATACTATCCCGTATCTCATTCACTACATTTTGGAAATGCAGCGAATGGGGCAGTGCCAGGTGACGCTACACGGTGCAGCGGTAGAGAAGAATGGTCAAGGAATGTTACTTCTTGGTAAACAGGGTTCTGGAAAAACTTCTCTATGCCTTGAGTTGTGCCGTAACTACGGATATTCTATCGTGGGAAATGACTTAGTCTTGGTTGGGTTAGGTGAAGGTGGTGCGTTCTTATATGGAGGAACCAAAGTTTTCCGTTTAAGACGCGCAACAATTGCCTACCACAACATGGATTTGGAGCATCTATTCGGTGAAAAATCCAATCGTGATGACTGGACATCGGTAGCCGCTGTTACGCCAGATGCTCTCGGTGTTACCGTAGCCTTAAAGCCTGTTCCTATATGTAAGGTTGCGCACGTGCATCTATTAAACGATGTAAATGCGCAACTCCATACAAATCGTGTTGAAAAGATGTTTAGCCGACTCTTTTTGCACGAAGAAACATCGCGATATATTCGAGGAGTTTGCTTTCCGATGTTTGTCGGGCAAACCCTTGAGTACGGCCCCTATGTACCCTCCTTGGATTGCGCTGATTTCCATGAAAATAGAAGAAAGCTGATTTCATGGATTGAAAGCCATAGTTCGTATGGGTATGTTTCCGGGCCAATAGACAAGCTCTGTGCATACCTTACGGGGGGTGGTAAAGTATAGCCATTCTAATTCAAACCTCAACAATAGAAAGAACGATTCTATGTATCAAGTCTCATTAACAGCAATTCCAAATGTTCCTCTTGTTCAATCAAGAGATTCCGTTGGTGACATTGTGATGACTGCTCTGCAAGATGCGAATGTATCTTTGAAGGAGCAAGACATCGTTGTTATCGCTTCGAAGATCGTCTCAAAGGCAGAAGGAAGGGTGATTAGCTTATCAACTATCACGCCATCTGATCGAGCACGAGAGATCGCAACAATAAGTGGTAAAGATCCACGTATTGTGGAGCTGATGATTCAAGAAAGTAAGGCGATATTGCGGGTGAAACCCGGAGTAGTCGTTACGGTGCATCGCCTTGGTTTTGTCTGTACCAGTGCAGGCATTGATCGTGCTAATGTCGAGGAAGGAACCGTTAGCCTGCTTCCGCAGAATCCTGACGAAAGTGCTGCTAAGGTTCGGCATCTGCTTATGGAAAAGTTCGGTGTCAATGTTGCGGTAGTCATCAACGACTCCTTCGGTATTGAATATCGGGCAGGATCAATTGGTCTTGCTCTCGGAGTTGCAGGTGTTCCGGCACTATTGAAGGGCAATTCTGATGAGAAGGATATCTACGATCGCAAGCGTAATGTGAGTATACTGTTTGCGGATGAGATATCTGCTGCAGCATCTCTCTTGATGGGTCAAAGTTCGGCTGGAATACCGCTTGTGGTGGTTAGTGGATTGCAATATCCGGTAACTGAAGAAAGCAGGATTACTGATCTGGTGGTTTCTAGCCAAATTGATTCCGACCTTGCTGAGCAGGGTCAAAGTTGATTCAACTCAAAACTATTCATCGGGCTGCATTCTACATAAAACTAGATGTAGCCCTTTCTTTTTGAAGAGGAGCTATGACATGAAGGCGAATATCGTTGTTGGAATTCCAACGTATCGTGAAGCTGACACTATTGCACGTTCAGTCACTCAGATAGACCGTGGATTGGAACGATCCTATGGGGCAGAAAATTGCCTAATTGTGAATGTTGATAACCAAAGTGATGATGGTACTAAAGAAGTATTTCTAGGTACCAAAACGGCATGCCCGAAGCATTACGTTTCGACAGGAGACAATCCTCGAGGCAAGGGTAAAAACCTCTTACGATTGTTTGAACTAGGCCTTGAGATAGAGGCTCAATACGTCGCTACATTAGATGCTGACGTTGTTACGATGACTCCGGAATGGCCCACAAATCTACTTGAGCCATTAATGAGTCGCGATGCTGACTACACGTTACCGATCTATACGCGAAATAGGTTTGAAGGAAGTACCACTAATCATTTCGCGTTTCCTCTTATGTATGGTGTGTACGGTGCATATCTACGCCAACCAATTGGAGGAGAGTTTGGAATCAGCCGCAAATTAATGGAATATCTAGTGCAGCAGGATATTGTTGAAACAACTCAACAGTATGGCATCGATATGTTTATGACATGCCATGCTGTAGTAGGGGGGTTTACCTGCCAGGAAGTGTTTCTGGGCCGCAAGTTGCACAAACCAAGCTTCCCCAAAATTGCTCCAATGTTTGCTCAGATTGCAACAACTGCTCTTCGTGTTACTCATGGGTATCGAGCGAAACTCCCGCACCTTGTTTCGACAAACGGGGTGACTGAGACTGAGCATGGTGGTATTGATCCCGAACAGAAGCCGTCATCACCAACTGCAATAGCAGAACTGCTTCTGCGAGCAAGGCAAGACTTTGCACAGTTAGGAAACGAACAGCTTTTGGGTGATACGTATTCAGAAACTGTCGAAGTGATGAAGGGTGACGAGCCGGAAATATCAGCTCAGCTGTGGGCTCGCTTTCTCGCTATCTGTGTTCGTAGAGTGTTAAGGGAGGAATGTACTGCTGACCAGCTTACTCAAATGGTAAAAGTGGTCACTCCTGTATTCCTCTGCAGAGCAGCTACTCTTTGGCGGAAAGCAGGTAGTATAGAGCCTGCTGCAGTCGAATGGGAAATTAGAAATCAAGCAGAGCTATTTCGCCAAGAAATCGATGCGAAAAAAGATTAGTCTTTGTTATGTAGACCTTGAATGCCATTTGTGCCCTATGGGCCACAATGCATTCAAGGTTTTTTCTTGGTAAAAAAACACCACATCCGAAGACGTGGTGTGGTGCAATAGGGAACAAGGCTGTCTACATGAACACTTTTAGTGTTACTTGAACGGCTGACGTATTGAGACGATCAAGCCGACTGCAACGATAAGCCAACTTGCCACGTCGCTCTTTGCCGGGTTATAATACCCTATACTGACATTGGCGTTTTGTTCGCTCCACATCAACCGAAAGGAGAAAAGTTAGAACTTTGTTTCTTTAAACCTAACTCAAAAGTGAAAGGAGAGCAGGCATGGATCAAATTCAGCAAGCTCGTGGTCGGTATCAGGTTAATGCAGATGGCCGCAAGGAGAAGGACGGGTTCGTCTGCTCCAAAGGGACAAAGCCGTATTTCTACTGTGTTGCGGTGAAGCGAGAAAATGGTGTCCACGTTCGTGACACCAAAGACACTAATGACACCACTCTCTCGTTTACGAACGATGAGTGGAAAGCGTTTATCGAAGGTGTCAAGAATGGTGAGTTCGACGTATAAGTCGAACTGCCAGGTTGTCGGTTATCCTTAAAACCGTCCTTTTTATGAAACTATTTATTGCGTTAGACACAAATGAATATAATCTAGAGAAAGGGGTTACTCCCATTAATTTGACATGGAAACACAATGGAATAAAAGACTGGTGTAGTAATGCTAAGTTTACGAGAAATGATATCGTGATGGGGCACTCTATAGGCGCTGCTATTGCCTTGATTGTAGCTGAGAAAAACCCACCCAAAGAGCTACACTTATACTCACCATCGCCCATTTTTACAGAAACAGTAAACCTACCTGGGAAAAACTTCCTTCGGCTCATTGGAAAGAAACGAAGAAAGGAAATACTACCTATTCCCAGCGTTACTTGTTCAGTAACAGTTTACGTTGGGGAACTTGAGCATCCTGCTATGAAGAAGACTGCGGAGATAATTGCACGGAAACTTCATGCAAAGCTTGTAGTGATATCAGGAAAGAACCATAAAAATATACTTGAAGAAATAGCATAAACGCATCCGTGTATGCATAAGTGCACAAACACATGAGACTCCGTAGCCAAAGAGTCTTTCATGTAGCAATTTGACTTTTCCACCATATTATATATACTTACGCAAGTGTTCCTTTCAGTAAGTAAATTTGACTCATGAGGCCGAATTTCACCAAAATAACCATAGTTCGGGAGATTATCATGGATCAGAGATTCTGGGTGTACGTCGTGTTGACCATTGTTGGGATTATGGGGGCAGCGGGGGACATTGCCATTAATCAATGGGCTAAGTCTCATCGCTGGGAGTGGTGGGTGGTTTCGTGCCTGGTCTGGATTGTCACTGCGACCATCTTTGGAGTGATTCTGCGTTGGGATCACTTTAAGTTTGGTGTTGCAGTTATCCTAGCCCTTCTCATCCATTCCATCTGTGCCGTCTTGTTTGATTGGTTATGGTATAAGACCAATCTTACGGCAACACAGTGGATCGGGATTGCGATAGCGCTTGTTGCTATCGGATTCATTGAGGGTGGAAAGAAAGCAGAAGAAGCTCCGCAATCGATTCCAGTAGCTAATGAGTAGTTTGATCCCGGAGAGGCAACTCTCTCCGGGAATCTTTTTGCAAATACAGCAGTTGTCGTTGATACTTAAGAAATAATTTACTTATGGAAAACCTAGACACATTTAGCACGGTACTGTTTGTAGACGAATGTTTGATGGACGAGGAGCGTACCCATGCATTTGAAAATGCTATTCAAAATACTGTTAAAGCGGGGGATATTGTAGTAGATGCGGGTACAGGATCTGGAATCCTTGCTTTGTTTTCTGCGAGAGCGGGCGCTGAAAAGGTATACGGGATTGAGATAGACGAAGCTTCCGCAGCCCTTGCTCGTAAAAGTGTCCAAGCAAATCCAGACGGAAAGAAGATTGAAGTAGTTGTTGCAGATGCTCGATCGTTCACACTTCCGGCAGCAGCCGATGTAGTTACGATGGAGCTTATGGATACTGGCTTGATTTCAGAGCAACAAGCCGTTGTAATGAACGCACTTCGAAAGGGTGGGGTGATAGATAGTCATACAAAGCTTATTCCTTCAAAGGTTGTATGTGCTGCAGAATTAGTGTCCTATGATTTTGATTTCTATGGTTTTCATATGCCGCTTGTAATGCAAGCCCGAAATAACGGGGTGGATGCACGGGTTACTAACTATTTTTCCGAAAAGACTCCATATCAGAATGTTGATTTCAGCGATATTGTGGAAACTCTTGTAAAGAGCAGGGTGACAATAACTCCCACAAAGGATGGAGAAGTAAACGCCATTCGGCTTACCACTCAGACATTTTTAACATCGGAAATTACAGTATGGGGAACTTCCGATATGAATATGCCAGTTGTGATACCTATCAAGCCTATCCAAGTAAAGGTTGGCGAGAATGTGAACGTTCTTATTCAGTACGAAATGGGTAAAGGCTTTGAAAATTTTTCGCTCATCGTTGAATAAAATTGAATTTGCACTGTACTAGGCTGCAAAAAAGGTGTACAATTGGAGAATGTTAACAGTCCTTCGCTCCGGTTTTATACGAACGGTAATTTTTTGTTACGTGCTTTTAGTAGGGTTTTGGTTTTGGATTTATACAACTGGTAATACCGATGCCCAGCCAAGCTATATTTTTGGAACTATATATCCTTTCCTTGCAATAGCCGGAGGAGTTGCTGCCCTTACGTACTCTAAGAGGTGGGGTGGGTGGAAGAGTGTAATGGGGAAGGGGATTATTTTTCTTGGTCTTGGATTATTTGGCGAAGCATTCGGCCAGTTTGTCTGGAGTTACTATAACTTGATAGTACAAGACGTCGCTCCTTATCCATCTATTGCCGATATTGGATATTTCTCAATCATTCCATTTTATTCAATTGCAATGCTTAAATTCGCCCGTGCTTCGGGAGCACGTTTTTCCCTACAAGACTACCTTAATAAGATTCAAGTGGTGATTATCCCTATCGTAATGTTGGTACTTTCATATGTGTTTTTCTTGCGGGACTACGAATTGGATCTATCTGCACCCATAAAGACCTTCTTGGATTTTGGTTATCCAATGGGAGAAGCAGTAATGATATCCATAGCAATATTAACCTTCACGCTTTCTCGTAAGTTCTTGGGTGGGGTAATGAAAGCAAAAATTCTTTATATAATCTTTGCCTTTATCGTGCAGTATGTGACCGATTATACGTTTCTATACAAAGTGAATGCGGAAACGTACGTTAATGGTGGTATTGTTGATTTGATGTATGCAACATCGTTTGCGATTATGGCAATTGGTATTGCAATGATTGGCGAAGGTAGTATGTATAATAAGGAGGGCACTGTATGATTTCACTTACCAATCAACTTGCTGACAAAATCATCCAGGAGCAGGAGCTCATTATCGGGCCTGTTGCGTGGGAAGAAGCGGAAAAAGTTACAGGACTTCGAATTGATATCGTAAAACACGAAGCAAGTATAGAAGGCAACACAAAAGAAGTGCTTGAACGCCTTGTAGCCCAATACGAAAAACTCTTCGGCGCTGCATCCCGCGAAGTATGCCGCGATGCCGTTCGACCATTGCTTTCACAAGTCCCCCAAGACGAAATCCCGGCGGTGTTGAAGTAAGATTCTGAACATGTCTGAAGAGTCGTGGCAGTTAGTTAGTAGAAAAAATCTTGTAAAATCACCGTTTCTTAATGTTTTTGAAGATACCGTACGATTACCAAACGGAAAGGTGATTGATGATTATACGGTTGTCAAAAAGCCGGATATCGTGATTATTATTGCAACTACCTCGGATAATAAAATACTGATATTTCAGGAATACAAGTACGCTGTAGATAAAATGCTGAACACGGTGCCTGCGGGGCATGTTGAAGAGGGTGAGGAGCCCCTTGCTACTGCAAAGAGAGAGTTATTAGAAGAAACCGGATATACGAGCGATGAGTTTGCGTTATGTCAGACGCTATGTGAATATCCGACTAAAGATATCCATAAAGTCTATATAGTATCGGCTAAGAATATTCGTCTGGTTAGCGAACAGTCACTCGAGGATACGGAGGGAATTGGAGATATGCGCCTTATAAGCCCGCAAGATCTTCAACGAGAAATTGGTGAGGGTAAGTGGACAATTACCGCAGTTCTAGCAGCTTTTGCTATAGTTGGTATTTTAAAAAGCAAATAATTAATTAAGGTTTATAAAAAATAAACCTTGCAAACACGGGTTTGCAAGGTGGGTTTTAGATTTTTTGAAATGCTTCCATGGTGAACGGGCATAAATGGGGGGGGTACTGCTGAGCTAGTAACTCGAGATCTTCAATCCGATCGATGTCGAAGACTTGACTGAGTGCCCGGAACGAAAGTCCGTTTTCTTTTGCCTTTTCTTCCCACCTTTGGATATAGCCTGGTGTCCGAGAGTTATTGCCGGTCCAAAGATCGGCAAATTTGCGAAGGCCATGCGGACAGCAGCCGTCGTCTGCACTTGGATGATAAACAACATCGACCTCATCAAGGGCACTAAACAAGGTATCAAGTTCTAGCTCCGTATAATGAGGAATATCTGACCCCATAAGTGCTACTTTTTGAAACTCAACAAGTGACTGCTCGTAGCCATATACGATGTCCTCATTCATTCCACCGACTCCAGACAAAGTACGCACGTGCCTTTGGGGGATGCCGTTCTGTGAGCAGAGATTGAAAAAGGGCTCAGCTGGCTCGTCATTCGGATGGACGATGATTGTTGTTAAATCCTTAACCCTACTAAAACGATTGAGAATATCAAGCAACATTCCTTTTTGAATGTCTGCCGCATGCTCGTCACCAATTGATTGCGCTAGTCTGGTTTTTACTTTGCCTATTGTTGGAAATCGAGTGAGTACTAAAAGACATTTTTTCATCGCTATTCTCCTGGGTTGGGAAGGAGCTAAGAGGTACTTGCAACAAGGCAATATAATACTAAGTATAGAAAAATACAAGGCAAGATGTGCTAAAACCCCTCATACTCTAATACG
>MHHP01000009.1:14829-25465 GCA_001817055.1 Candidatus Andersenbacteria bacterium RIFCSPHIGHO2_02_FULL_45_11 | reverse complement strand
ATCGTCACCACGTATTCGGGCTTTTCGTAGGGTCCAAAGCTCGTAAACCAGGCATGCGTTTTTTCCGTCCCTCCAATTTGCGCAGTTCCTGTTTTTCCTGCAATCGGCATGGATAGGGTTGCAAGCGAGCGAGCGGAACCGTCATTCACAGCAAGTCGCATTCCCTCTTGCACCACGCGCACGTATTCAGGGCGAATAGAAATTTTACGTTTCGTAATAGAGCCCTCGATAAGGTGGGGCTGGTAGAGATACTCACCTTGTGCAATTGCGCCCGTGGCAGACGCTACTTGCAGCGGTGTTGCTAGTACGTCACCTTGCCCAATGCCTAAGTGATACGTATCCCCTATATACCAAGGCTGGCCCGTGGCCTTCAGCTTCCACTGTGGACTTGGCAAAAAGCCAGAAGCTTCTGATGGGAGATCAATGCCTGTGTTGGCGCCCCAGCCAAACGTCCGCAAGTACTGCGTTGCCTTGTCTACCCCAAGCCCTGCTGTGCCATCTAGTCCACCAGCAATCATATAAAAAAATGTATTTACTGATTCTGCCAGCGCTTTTCGAACATCCGTAACGCCGTGGCCGCCTGTTTTCCAGTCACCAAAGCTCCAGGGGCCTACTTTAATGCCTCCAGTAGATCGAACGGTAGTTTGGGGGGTAATAACTCCCTCTTGGAGAGCTGCGGCTGCTAGGAAGGGCTTTATGGTTGATCCTGATGGGTACATCCCGTCTGTGGCACGGTTAAATAGGGGGTTACCTACTTCTTGAAATATCTTGGCCGTTTGCGAACGCAAGGATGGCTGTGAGAACGTGTTTGAATCATACGATGGATAACTGATAAGGGAGCGTACTGCGCCAGAATTTACATCGAGGACAATCGCAACCCCCTTAATTGGATCTTTTCGAATTTTATTACGCTTTTCGTTCGCCTCAGAAAAAAGGCCATAGATAAACTTTTGCAGATCGGCATGAATAGTGAGAGTCAGGTCCTCTCCGGGAACTGCTGCTTTTGTGCCGAGATCTGTTTTCTGATTACCTGATGCATTTACTTCTGTGGAGGTAAATCCGTGTTGCCCGCGCAGCGATGTATCGTATGTTTTTTCAATTCCCTGTTTGCCCGTGGTATCTGTAACTACGAGTGTGGTATGTTCGTCCAACTCTTCTGCAGTAACGGGGCTGGTGTACCCTAGTACGTGCGCCAAGCTTTCTGCGTAGGGGTATTTTCGCACCAGGGACGATGCGAGATGAACGCCAGGCAATTCTCGTTCAGCCTTTTCTATTTCCAGTACCGTGTCGTGGCTTATCGCTTTTGATAAGAGCGTGTTTTGCCGCGTAGTTCTAGCTTTGGTAATGGCCGCTTGGATTTCTTCTGGAGGAGTATCGGTAAGGATGCCTGCGAGGCGATCTAGTATACCGTCTTCGTGTTCTCGTAGAGGAAGCTCAGAGGGGGTGATTACAAGGTCGGTACTGGAGATATTTTCAACTAACGCCAAATGGTGCATATCGTAGATGATTCCGCGAGGAGCAGGAACTAGTGTGCTTTCGAGTCGATTATGTTCCGCACGGGCACGAAATGAACTCCCTTGTAGCACCTGGAGATACGCGCCTCGCCCTACGATTGCAGTCATTGTAACGCATAGCACGATCGAGAGAATATTGAGCCGTCGCTGCCCTTGCCCGGTGCGCGAACCCTGCTGTTCTATAAGCTCCGATAGGTCAATATTCATGGGCGAGTAGTTGCTTCATGGCAAATAAGGGCAAGAACAAATGTACTGACGCTTGTTCCAATGATTTGTAATAGGCCAAGCGAAAATGGAATTTGAGACAACTGTACGTGGTTTTCTATATACGCAATGCCAACAAGAGATACTATTTGCAAAGATACTGTGCCGAAGATGTAAGCAAAAAACTTCCACGACGCATCTGGAGTATGCCAGCGTGTAATACGGCGGGTAAAAAAGGGAATAAGAAATACTAAGAGCATGCTACCTTGAGGAAAAGAAGAAAGTAATTCAAACAGCAACACAATGCCTCCAAGTGCGAGAGCTGGAAGTGGGAGTGCGGTTGCAATGACGATAGGAATACTCGCAGGAGCCAAGAAAAGGGATGCTATACTGCTGCGCACTACAATATGCAGCATAAGCGCCATCAAGATGCATCCAAGAGGGATTAAAAATCGCTTCATGGTACAAGCAGGATTCGCACCGCACTGATATTATCGCTATCGTAGGGCACATCAATGATTGCAGATTGATATGCCTCGTGTTCAGGGCTTGTAAGAGACGCAACCGATCCGAGTATCATGCCATACGGTATCGTAGTGCCGTTGCTGCTGGTTATAATCTTCTGGCCCACCGCAATAGGGGCGTCTCGGGGGATGGTTTCCATAGAAAGCGATGTTTGATACTGGCTTTTGAGCAGGCCTCGGGCAACCTTTTCTTCTGTGTTTGGAATTGTTTCCACGGTTACCGAGGTAGAAGGGTGAAATACGGTTTGAACAATCGCGCTGTGCTCAGATAATTCCCGGGTAAATCCAATAAGTACAGACCCTTGCACAAGTACGGGTGCCCCACTTGGGATTCCGTCTGCGATCCCCTTGTTAATAACGTACGAAGAATTGAGCGTATCAATGGGCCGAGCAATAACATGGGCAGGTATTGTGGTAAGCGAACCAAAAGTTTCAGAGCCAAGTTGTGCCTTGAGTCGCGCATAGTCGCCGAGTTCAGCTTTGAGTCGGATATTTTCCATGCTGGTTGCCGCAAGGGTATCAAGTGCTGAATCGGAAATATCAATCCCGTCTATTCCGAATATTTTTGCATTTCCTTGTACCCATACATCCCATACAGCTCCCCGAGCATGGCGCATAAGTGGCGTTGCAAAAAATCCTAGTCCCAATAGGATTGCACCGAGTATAGATAAGGCAACAACGTTTCTCTGCTTCATATATTTGTCATTTTAGTTGTGAGCCATGGACGCTCGGAAGTAATACTTCTTGTACTGCTTCAATATCTTCAAGAACGATGCCTGTTCCGCGGACAACGGCCGTGAGCGGATCATCCGCAATATGTGTTCTAATTTGCGTAGCATCTGTAATGACATCTGCCAGGCCTCGGAGCAGTGCGCCTCCGCCTGCGAGGTAAATGCCTTGTTCAATAATATCAGAAAGAAGTTCTGGCGGAGTCTCTTCAATACATTGGCGTACCGCTTCTACAATTGTTGCAATGGATTTCTGCATGGCTTCTCGTGCTTGCGACCCGCTCATAATCACTTCTTTCGGTAGCCCTGTTACCAAGTCTCGCCCGCGTATAGGAGCCTCCAAATGCTCGGTGCTTTCATGCGCAGAACCAATACGGATTTTAATGTCCTCCGCAGTACGCTCGCCGATCAACATATTAAAGTTATTTCGCGCATACTGAATAATATTTTCGTTCAGCTCATCTCCTGCAATCCGAAGTGTGCGGTTTACGACAATGCCTCCTAAGGATATAACAGAAATTTCTGAGGTACCGCCGCCGATGTCCACAATAATATTTCCTGTTGCTTCGTGAATAGGAAGGCGAGATCCGATTGCCGCTGCCATAGATTCTTCAATTAAGAACACGGCCCGTGCTCCTGCTCGCAAGCTTGCTTCTTCTACAGCTCGGCGCTCCACCTCTGTTACGGAAGATGGGATTCCGATCACGACACGAGGGCGAGGCAATATATGAAAGCCGTCTTCGTGCACTTTTTGAATAAAATACGCCAACATTTGTTCTGTCACTTCAAAGTCTGAAATAACACCATCGCGTAGGGGGCGAATTGCAACAATATGTGAAGGAGTTTTACCTACCATTCGCTGTGCTTCTTTCCCGATTGCAAGAACCTCGCCTGTTTTCTTGTTCATAGCAACCACTGAAGGCTCGTTAATCACGATGCCTTTCCCGCGCACATAGATCAGCGTGTTTGCAGTTCCGAGGTCGATCCCAATATCTTGGGAAAACCTGCCCAGAAAGTTATTCACGAAGCCCATACGCCTACTTCCCTGCTTTCTTCAAAAATTCTGAAATTTCAAGAAGGTGCGTTTCATTTGTTGCTCTCGAAGTTACTTCGAGTTTGCCTGCTGTCTTTTTTGATACCACAACTCTCCACGGGATTCCGAGAAGTTCCGCATCCGCAAACTTTGCTCCTGTGCCTGTGTCGCGGTCATCGTACAGTGTTTCAACGCCCGCCTCTTCTAGCGCTGTATATGCAGCATCCGCAGCGGCAATAGTAGCGTCATCATCGCGGTTCAGCCCTGCAAGGTACACCGTGAATGGCGCAACGCTCTCTGGCCACATAATCCCCTTCTCATCATGGAATTTTTCCACAAGTACGCCCATAAGGCGAGAGGTACCAATGCCGTACGAGCCCGTATGAACAGCAGATTTATCACCGTTCTGTTGGGTAATAATATGGTCAAAGCTATCGGAGTATTTGGTGCCGAATCGGTAAATATTTCCCACTTCCGATGCTCGTACGCTCTCAGCAGTTTTTTGCAGCTCTTCCGATGCAACTTCTTTGTTTTTCCAGATTTTCTCTTTCTCGTCGTAGAAAATTATATCTTCTCCAGTTTCGCAAACAGTCTGGAATTCGTGAGAAAAGTTACTGGTAAAATCTCCGCCGCCTGCAAGGGTAAGATGTGTAGCATGTCCGAGACCCATTCGGTCAAAGACGCGTGCATATACGCTTTTCATTTCGTCATAGAATCTGTCCAAATCCTCTGCCGTCTCATGGAAGCTGTACAAGTCTTTCATACGGAATTCTCGTCCACGCATGAGCCCTGACTTTGCTCTCGGTTCGCTTCTGAATTTCGTTTGAATTTGATATACGGCAAGCGGTAAGTCTTTATAGCTCATTGCGTAATGACGAACGATGGTAGTCATAATCTCTTCTTGCGTCGGATTGAGAATATATGAAGCGCTATTTTTTGCACGAGCAAGATCATTCGCCCCGCGAACTTCAAAGAGTACGTCTATGGTGTTCAGGCGCCCAGATTGTTCCCATAACGATTTTGGAGAAAGTGCAGGCAGGAGTAATTCTGATCCAACCTTGTCCATTTCTTCTCGCACAATGGTTTCAATCTTATTCAATACACGAAGTCCTATAGGGAGAAATGCATAGACTCCAGCCATAACTTGTTCAACGAACCCGCCTTTTTGCAAAAGTGTGGCATTGATGGATTCGAGCGATTTTGCCTCTTTATTTGTTTTAAGATAATACGATGAATATTTCATAGGGTTAGAAGTAGCGGGCGATGTCTTTAAAGGTAATTGCGATCATAAGGCCGATCAATAACAGAAAGCCGGTCGTGTGAGCATACGATTCTACTTTTCCGGGAACTCGGCGGCCAATAGCTTTTTCGATAATTACGAACAATACGCGCCCGCCATCGAGTGCAGGCAGCGGTAAAATGTTAATGATCGCAAGGTTAATACTAATCATGGCCGCAAACTCTAAGAAGTACGAAATTCCAAGTGATGCAGCCTCACGGGTATATATTGCAATACCAATTGGGCCGGTTAATACTTGGCCAACGCTTTCTTTCTGAAACAGTTTTTGAATGAGGCCTGCAAACTGCGATGTAATGCCAACGGTCATCTCCCATGTGCGCTTTGCACCTTCCCACGGAGCCTTCCACCATACTGTTGTATGCAGACCAGTTTCGCCTAACGAAATTCCAAGCGCGCCTTGCCCTTCGGGAGGGTTAGCTCTCGCAGTGATATCAAGCGTGATGTGCTGCCCAGCACGTTCAATTTCAAGTGTTGTAGGAACGCCAGCATGAGTTTTGGTTAGAGATTGTATATCTGCAACACCAGGCTGCTGGGTATCCGCATAGCGTACGATTCTATCGTATTGCATAAGCCCCGCTTGCGCTGCGGGAGAATCGGGGGCAACTTCTAACACGTATGTCATTATGTTTGTAAGCCTCGCACGGTTTTCATTTGTTACAACTGTGGGCGATCCGAGTCCGCTTTGAATTCCCAGCAATACAATCGCAAGTAGCATATTCATTGCAACTCCCGCGCATAAAATTGCAATGCGCCAAGGTGCTGACTTGCTCGCAAAGCTTGTTGCCGAAGGGTTCGGATCATCCATATCTTCTCCTTGGATTTTTACAAATCCACCCAATGGCAGCAGATTAAGCGAATATAATGTTCCGTGCCACATTCTCCCGAACACTCTTGGAGGGAATCCAAATCCAAATTCTTCAACTGTGCATCCGGCCTTTTTTGCAACGATAAAATGACCCCATTCATGCACTAATACCAATACCAGTAAAAGCCCTAAAAATATCAAAATCGTTGCAAGAAGCATAGAAACAAGCATATCTTGAAACCCATCCAAGCGCTAGGGTATGAAAAAACCCGGCCTTTTGGAAAGGTCGGGCGGGGCTGGTTGGTCTAAGGGCGAAGACCTCACTACATGTGCATAATGGATCCAATTGCGTGAAGTGCTGCAACTATGCACCAGAGGGATACATGCGCTAAGTACATGTGATCTCGTGTTTTGTGCCATACATTGACCCACATCAGAGTTGAAAATACCGAACAGGTTGAAATAAACGCAAGATATTTCCAGTTGAATAGGAGTGTGGGCAGGAATAGGCCGGCGATTAAAAGTAGAACTAGAAATGTGAACAAACAAGCCGCCCATATCCGAACACCCAAACTAGAAGATGGCAGAGAACGTGATATACCCATAGTAACTCCCCCTTTCTTGAAAGTGTTATCGAACCGTTTCTCCGTTTGCAAACCTCGTAATTTCGGGGCAGTTGTGCATTGCGGCGATGTGGCGCAGTGTATTTGCCGCATCTTCTCGCTCGATTTCTTGCACTGCTTTTGTAAGCACCCAAATTTGGATGGAAAGGCGCAGGCATATTTCTGCTCCACACATTGATCCTCGGTAGTTAGTCAGGGTATCCGCACACTCCTTGAGAGCGTTGAGCAAAATAATGCTACCTTTTTCATCTGCACTCGCTCCGATTGCTCGAAGATAGTCTCGTGCTTTTGCGGCGGCATTGCGGCGCAAGTCAGACCATAAGGGTTTATTGTCTGAAGTTACGTTTTGGGCCCATTCTTCGTTAAATAAAAGCACATGCCACAGCACCGTTTGTTCAAGTGTTGTATCTGCAATCACGGTCAAATTCCTTTGAAAAGGACAGGTTGTTATTCCTGACTGTTTTATAGTGCTTTAATAAAGCCTTGTCAAATCGTCTGAATGTCTTTTTCTTTGGCCGTAATGCGCTCTTGGAGTTCGTCTTGTGCTTTCCCTATAAGATCATCTAAATTCTGTTTGCCGTTATAAAAGTCATCTTCAGAAATCTTACCAGCTTCTTTTTCTTGCTTTAAGTGTTTGAGGGCTTCGTCTCGAGATTGCCGCATTCGAATACGCGTATCCTCCCCTTTTCCATGAAGCGTTTTAATGGTTGTGTTGCGCACCTCTTCCGTAAGTGACGGGAATGAAAGCCGAATTACTTGCCCGTCTACGGTTGGCATTACGCCGATGTTTGCTTCCGTAATTGCTTTTTCAATTCCATGTAAATTGTTCTTATCCCACGGAGACACTACGAGCGTTCGCGCATCTGAGCTTGATACGGATGCAATTGATTTAATGGGGTTACGAGTGCCGTACACTTCTACGGTGATTGATTCTATTAAGATTGGCTTGACGCGCCCGGAGCGCAAGCCCGCAACTTCCTTCTCAAACCATTCCATGGCTTCCACTTTTCCTGCCTTAAATACTTCTTCAGCTTGTGTGATTGACATATGATATAGTATTTCTTAAGTTCGCCAGAGACGCAAGGAGAATATCTGCAGCAAGCTTGGTGTTGCCTCCTGGTATGGATGCTGTTTTGTAGTAATCCCGAAGGCGTTGGGATACGCGCAGCAGTGCCGGTGTTGCAGTCCCCGATTGGGCAAGGCCGTGTACCAGGCGCGTAATACCTTCCAGCTCCTCTTCTGAAAATGGATCTGCCTTTCGTAATCCAGACAGCCGCGTTAAAAATTCATCGGTATTAATAGTACTGTCTTTGGCCATTTCTTTTCCTGCAAATATCACTCGGCATCGGGAGCGTATTGTAGGTAGAATACCTCGCTTATTTTTTGCCCCTAATAAAAAACGTGTAGACGGTGACGGCTCCTCCAGTATTTTAAGGAGCGCACTCGCGGCTTCAGGAAGAAGCTGGTCTGCATGAGGAATAAGGACTAAGCGCTTGCGAGCCTTATGCGCCAAGAGAGGCTTGAGAGCTTCAATGTCTTTGATATAAATCCGATTTTTTTCGCCGACAATAGTAAAAATATCTGGATGATTGCCGCTGGCTATTTGTTTTTGCTCTTGCTCAGTTGCTCCAAGCGCACGCTTTGCAGTTTCGATATGGTCAAGAACGCTTTGCTGCGATGCAGAAATTACAAGCAGCGGTTGCTCTGCAGATGATGATGTTACCCACTCTGTAATTGTATTAGCGACGTTTTGCAAGGTAATAGAGCAGAGGCGGTGCCACAAACAGGGAGGAATATACGCCAGTTACGGTCCCGATTGTTAACGCAACGATGAACCATCGAATAGAAGATCCGCCAAAAATAAGAACGGCAATCAGCGTAAGCAAGATACAGAAAGAAATATTCAGCGAGCGGCCTAAAGTTACTTTTAATGCGCGATCTAGCACCTCAATCATGCCCTTGCTTTTGGATGCCAAATGCTCCCATCGCAAGCGGTCAAAAATGACAATGGTGTCGTTTACGGAGTATCCGAAGATGGCGAGCTGTGCTGTTACGAATAACGTATCAATGGAAGTTCCCCAAATTTTCCCGAATACCACGAAGCACGCAGTAACCAACAAGAGGTCGTGCACAAGTGCGTAGATTGCCGCAACTCCCAACTTCCATGGCGCAATAAACCCGCCCATATTTCTAAATGTATATGCTAAGTAGATAATCATGACGATTAAGACGATCACTATCGCATACGTGGATTTTCGCTGGAGTTCTTGGCCAATAGTTGGCCCGATAGATTCAAAGCTGCGTTCTTCCCCCTTCATGAGGGATTCTTTTGTAAGGTAGTCGATAACAGATTTGTGCGTATCGTCATCCAGTGCAGGAGTGCGAATAATAATCGTGTTGTCGCGCGTGCCTTGTGCCGTTGCTTCAATGTTGAGTGTTTGAGAAATCCCATCTTGGACTTTGCGTGCGTCGTCAGCATTTCCTTCAATTTCCATCAGCGAACCCCCTACGAAATCAATTCCCCATACTGGCTTGATGATGACAATAACGAGGATACTTGCGATAATCGTAAGCGCAGAAATCCACATCCAGATTTTTGGATTCTTCATCATAGCATCCACTTCTTATGGGTCCACTGCAGGGTAAATACGAGTGCCAATAGGCCACGGCTTACAGTAATTGCGGTGAACATAGAAATGATAGTACCCATCGCGAACGTAAGTGCAAAGCCCCGAACAATAGAAGTTCCAAATCCGTACAGTACAACTCCCGTAATAAGACTAGATACGTTAGATGCGTTAATAGAACTCCATGCAGACGTAAACCCTTCTTTAAATGCAAACGGAACGGTTTTACCCAGTTTTAAGTTTTCTCGGAAGCGTTCAAATATTAACACATTTGCATCTACTGCCATTCCAATCGACATAATAAGACCCGCAATGCCTGCCAACGTAAGCGTGATGGGCAGGAGCTTGATGATGGCGAGAAATAATATCGCATAGATAATCAGCGCAATAGACGCAACAATGCCTGGTAATCGATAGTAGAAAATCATCCATACCATAACTGCTGCAAGTCCTACTGTTCCAGCTAACAAGCTCTTGCTGATGGCAGTTTTTCCAAGGCTGGGGCCAATAACTGTTTGGCCGATGAGCTCAATAGGGACAGGAAGTGCTCCGGAGTTTAAATTACGGACCAATTGCTTTGCTTCGTCTAGCGCAAAGCCTCCGCTGATAACAGCTTGTCCATTTGTAATTTCTGACTGTACAACTGGGGCGCTAATTGGGATGCCGTCTAGATAGATTGCGATGCGTTTCCCAATATTTTCTTTTGTAATTTTGGCAAATAACTCAGATCCTTCGCTATCAAATTCCAAATTAATTTGAGGAGTGCCCGTTACCTGATCAAACTCAACAGTTGCTCGCTTCAAGTTTTTCCCAGAAAGTCCGGTTTGCTCGAATGATGGTAGTGCAATACTATCGGTACTCTGCTCTGAGTTATTCGTTACTTCTTTTCGAAAATCCAACAGCGGCGTTTGTCCAATCAGTTTCTTTGCTTCTTCTGGATCTTGTACGCCTGCAAGTTCGACAATAACACGGTACTCGTCGCCGGATTTATTCGTTTGGATAAGTGGCTCAGAAACGCCAAAGGAGTTTACGCGGCGTTCAATAACATCTCGTACGCCCGCCAGTGCTTCTGCAGGATCTTGGCCATTTGCAGTATCGATCTTTGCCTGATAAATAAGACGAGTTCCACCCTTCAAATCCAGTCCGAGCTTATACGTTAAATCACGCTGAAATGACCCAATTGTTATAGATGGATGCCATGGGCTTGCGACCCATGCTGACAACCCGACCAAAATAAGGACAACCAATCCCCACCAGAGCCGTCGTTTCGTACTTCGT
>MHHP01000009.1:3959-14665 GCA_001817055.1 Candidatus Andersenbacteria bacterium RIFCSPHIGHO2_02_FULL_45_11 | reverse complement strand
ATTTCTGAGATTTCAAACCAGTGAGGTCTCATTTCTTCCGTTTCAATAGGTTCTCCAGAAAACTCAGTTGCTTTAAAAATGTGAACTTCGAGTGCCTCCGCCAGTGGGCGGATGGCGCTTGGCCGCCGTATTGGCGACCGAAACCCAAACTCTAAAATTCCAACTTTCTCTATATCATCTAGAATTATGCCAGCCTCTTCCAGTGTTTCTCGCCGTGTCGCATCTTCTATACCTTCATTCTCTAGCACCTTTCCTCCAAACCCGTTCCATCTCCCGGCTCCAAACCCCCGCTTTTTCATGCCAAGTAATACCCTGTTGTGTTGGTGAATAATGCAAAGCGTAAGAACTTTCTTTGTCATATAACGCAACTGTCATTCCGGCCTCCGAGCCGGAATCCACGTGGATGCCGGATCAAGTCCGGCATGACAACGAAGAAAATTACTCTGGTTAGCGTCATGCAATCTTTGATAAATCTTCGCTGATAATAACGGGCTTCATAGCTTCAATCTCCGTTTTATAGTATGGAATCTCCGGAATTGGATGGTAGAGAAATATCTTTTGATATAGTACATGCGCAAAGCCCATCTCCATAAGGGTGTTGCCACCTATGTAATTTGCGATTCCACGCTTATCAAGATTTAGCACCAATACTGCATCCGCACCTTGCATGGCATCCCAGAATTCACGAATCGCATCCATATTATTTTTCTGGTGAATTTTAATGACTTCTTTTTCCTCGTCGGTTTTTCCAATAAACGCCTCATGCAAATCTGTAACAAACGCATTGTGCCCGAGCGCGGTTAGCTGCTCGCGAATCTCAAGCATTTTTTCCGTAAATTGCATACTACCAATAATCCCGATTTTCATAATTTACGCCCCATGACATTTCTTAAATTTCTTTCCCGACCCACATGGGCACGGATCGTTTCTCCCTACATCCTTGTACGGGTTATGCAGCGTACCCTCTGAAGTTGTTTGTGCAGCATGTGAATGGCCGGAATGATCATGACCGTCATCATGGCTATGGCCATGTGCTAACTCATGTACATGCCCTCCTTCATCATGATGTGCAATTCCTGATTGTGATTCTTGCTTCACGGCTTCTGCGCGCAGCGTACTATCTAGGAACGATGCTTTAATGGTACCTAAGAGTTCTTGGAACATACGATGCCCTTCCTTTTGATACTCAACCAATGGGTCTCGCTGCCCATATCCTCGAAGCCCAATTCCAGTGCGCAAATAATCCATGGCGTCTAGGTGGTCCATCCAATATGTATCTATTGAACGCAGTGCAGCATCTTTTTCCAGCTGATTCATAGTATCTGTGCCGATGGCAGTTTGTTTCTGCGTGAGGGTATATGTAATCACGTTTGCAACTTCTTCTTGTAGGGCTGCTTGCGCAGCTTCAGGGCCAGATGCACTGTTTTGAACAATGAGTTCTTGTAGCTTTGTATGAATTTCTTGCGTTGGAAAGTTTGTAATAGCGTGAAGCGATTCTGCAATTTCCTCAACATTCCATTCTTCTATCATTTCTCCATTCGCATGCGCCATAGTAAGAATTTGAGCCTGTTCTTTCATTAATTCTAGTAGTCGGTCATGTAATGTGAGTGCGTCGCGATTCGGCTCTTTCCACATATTAGATTCCAAAATAGAACGGCGCAGCGTATATATCGCATTACGCTGTTTATTAAGTACGTCGTCATATGACAATACTTGCTTACGCATGTCGAAGTAGTAGCCCTCTACTCGCTCCTGTGCACCTTCCAGTGCCCGGCTCACCATCCGATTTTCCAGAGGTTCATCTTCCGGAACATTAAGGCGCTCCATAATACTCTTCATTTTGGAACCTCCGAATACCCGCATTACATCGTCTTCCATACTTACATAGAATTGCGTTTCTCCCGGATCTCCCTGCCGCCCTGAGCGCCCACGCAGCTGGTTATCGATACGCCTGGCCTCATGTCGTTCGGTTCCAAGCACCGTAAGCCCGCCTAGCGCCGCAACTCCTTCGCCTAGTTTAATATCCGTACCACGTCCTGCCATGTTTGTTGAAATGGTAACGGCACCTTTTTGCCCTGCTCGCGCAATGATCTCAGCTTCCCGTGCATGATGTTTCGCATTAAGCACTTCATGGGGAACTCCTTTTAGCTTCAAGAGCTCTGAAATGTATTCTGACTTTTCAATTGCTATGGTTCCAACCAACACCGGCTGCCCAGTTTCGTGCCGATGCTTAATATTGTTTACGAGCTGCTCAAACTTCACCTTTTCATTAATATAGATCCGGTCTGGTTTATCTTGGCGGGTTAATACTCTATTTGGCGGCACCACTACCACATCCAGGTTATATACTTTCTCAAACTCTTCCGCAGACGTTACGGCTGTACCTGTCATGCCTCCAATATGAGCATAGAGGCGGAAGAAGTTCTGGAATGTAATGGACGCAAGCGTACGGCTCTCTTGTTGTACTGCTACCTTTTCTTTTGCTTCCAACGCCTGGTGTAACCCTTCGGAATATCGGCGACCCTCCATAAGGCGCCCTGTGAACTCATCTACGATGACTACCTTGCCGTCTTGAACGATATAGTCCTTATCGCGATGATAGATTGTATGCGCGCGCAAAGCTTGTTCCAAATGATGGACGAACCGGATTCCTTTTTCTGCATAAATGTTTTCAATTCCCAGCTGCTTTTCTACGAAGTTTACTCCTTCATCCGTCAGTGTTGCAGCCTTTCGCTTTTCATCAATGTTGTAGTGTTCATCTTCTTTAAGGCTTGGAACAAGCCGTGAAAATTGGTCATACAAAGTTGTGGAGTCCGCATCTGGTGCGGAAATAATAAGCGGGGTACGAGCCTCATCGATTAAGATGCTGTCTACCTCGTCTACAAGCGCATAATGCAGTGTACGCTGCACGAGTTGTTCAATGGTACCTGCCATATTATCGCGCAAATAATCAAATCCAAACTCGTTGTTTGTTCCGTAGGTAATATCCGCCGCATACGCAGCACGCTTTTCTTCAGAAGATTGGCCAGATAATATAACGCCGACCGTAAGCCCAAAAAATTCATACACCGGCCGCATCCAATCGGCATCGCGCGCTGCCAAGTATTCGTTTACCGTAACCAAATGGGTTCCTTTGCCCGTGAGGGTATTGAATATAAGGGGAAGAGTTGCAACAAGAGTTTTTCCTTCTCCTGTTTTCATTTCCGCAATGCTGTTTTTTAGTAGGGCTAATCCTCCTAATAGCTGCACGTCAAAATGCCGCATATTGAGTATGCGCTTCGCAGCTTCTCGTATGCCTGCAAATATTTCCGCAACATGAGCCTCTAGTACTTCCCTTTCTTTACCTTTCCATTGCATCACAAAATTCCGCAACTCATCGTCAGAAAGCGCAGAAACCGTAGATTCGAGCGCGTTAATTGCGTCAACGGTAGGGCGATACTGATCGGCAGCCTTTTCATGCCGCGAAGTACCTGTAAATGAAATAAAACTAAACAAGCCCATACGACAAATTACGCGTTGTGTTCCTTTCGTCGATCGTGGCTGGAAAGAAGCTCGGATTTTAGGGCTGTAATAACGGAATCTATTGCGTCCTGAATGGTGCTCTCACTCCGCTCCGCGTGATAGACCTTTCCTTCTTGCTCAATATTAATTCTGCACCGATTCACATCACCTTGCGTATGGTGAGTATCATGCGCAATGAGCACATCAATAACGTATGGTGATACCAGATGCTTATGCAGCCGATCTAGCTTCTCCTCAAGCTGCTGCCTATCCATATCGCTTATCTCTATATGTTCTAATTTTAGGGAATGTTTCATATATCAAGTATTCCTTAACGAGAGCATATGTTCAACCTCGCGTGCAATGCCATTTCGAAAGTTCTCGACCGTAAACTGCATTGCTCTTTTTTGTAGATTGCCAGGGTAAAACGCTCGCTCAATGCGTAAGAACTGCCGAATTGATTCTGCAAGGGCTTCTGGAAGTTGGTCTTGGTAGAGCACTCCCTGCACGCCGTTCGTAATAATTTCCAAAATGCCACCCTTGCCATATGCAATAACGGGCGTGCCGCAAGCAAGGGCCTCAACACTTGCCATGCCAAAATCTTCTACTCCTGGTTGAATGAAGGCTCGTGCGCCCCGGTACAGCTCTCGCATTTGCTCTGGTGTTTGCCGTCCTAAGAATTCGGTATGCTTGCCCGCAAGCTTTCGTAGTCGTTTCTCATCGCTCCCTGTTCCGACAATCCGAAGATGTAACCCCAATTTTTCCGCAACGGCGATTGCATGATCAAACCACTTTTCTTGCGTAAGTCTTCCAACGCAGAGAAAATATCCGGGGTGTTTACCCTGAGCGAGCGAAGCGAGTCGAGGGGTAAAAAAATCAGTATCTATAGGTGGAAATACGACAGTTGCATTCCGTCGATAATACGTTTCAATACGCGACCGTGTATATTCAGAATTTGCAACATATGCATCCGGACGTTGAGAAGCTGTAAAGTCTATCATCCGCAAATAATGGAATAGGAATCGTAAGAAGAATGCACTGCGAGGCCTTCTCTTCAGTGCTGTAAGGCTGTTATCCCACAGGTACCGGGTTGGCGTATGACAGTAGCATAAGTGCGGAACGTTTGAACGCGTTACCACTCCTTTTGCAAATCCGCTCGCACTACTGATAACTAGATCGTAATTAGACAAATCAAATTGCTCAGCCGCTTGAGGTAACAGAGGCAATACTCTTCCAGGATGGCGTCGAAACCACGCGGGAAGCTTTTGTAATGAAGATGTATGAATGTGATACGTTCGCCCATCAACTGTCATGCGAGGGATGTTTCCCGCATACAGGGCGTATACGTCTGCCTGCGGGTATATACGCAGTAACTCTTCTAATACCCTCTCTGCCCCACCCCTGCGGACTAGTTCATCGTGGACAATTGCGATCTTTGGGGAATTTTTGGGCATCAAAATATCGTATCGCAATCTGTTCGCTTGGGCAATAAAGAAAAATCCCGAAGAGTGAGTGCCTTATTCACTTCTCGGGACTGGTTTGTTTGCGTTTATGTCGCAAAGTGCTCGCTCTCCGCTGGTAAGAATGCAACGGTTTGCTCGTAAAGGGATAAATCTACCTGCCTTATTGCGTTTAGAAATCCTGGATTTGTAGTAAGAAGGCTCTCAAGTTCTTTCTGTAGCGCTTCCTTTTTCGGTACAACAAAGAAGGCAAAGAGCAATGTGTGGATACACCAAGTGAGAAATGAGAGTGCAGCAAACGACAGGATATGTTGGGTAAAGCGATAGATCTGCATTGCGTGTCCGATTGGCGGTATTGGTGGAGGAAACATGCGTTCGTATGTGCATGTGATGGTATCTAAATTCCAAAAAAACAGGAGCGTTGCCATGACGCCGGAAAGCGTCAGAATAGTTGCCACTGACTTACCCCATTCGGCAATAATTCCTTGAATTTGGAGTACTACCTGAATGCATTTTTGGTTTGGCGTTCGAACTCGAATCTCCTGTGTATACGTCTCGATATGCATGACGACCTCCCTGCGTGTTGGAGTAAGACTAACGCAAATTGTTGAGAGAACGATGTGATTTTTGTACTCCTATTTGATGCGCTTGTAAAACGTCATTGTATTTGATCCGTTCTCGATGCCGTGGATTCTTTGCCAATCAGTTTCAATACTCTTCTCAATTTCCGAATATTCCATTAAGAATGAAAATCCTGTCTGGCTTTCTAGCAGGAGCCAATCGGCAGTGTGAAAAGCAGCAACCATATCTTTCGCAGGCGGCAAGAATGTTTCAAGTCGCTTTGGGTTTGTACGCGTAAATTCATACGCATACCAACGAGGGTGAGCGATGTCTAGCGATACGCGATGCCCGGAAAGGTATGGAATTAGTGCAGCTCCGGTAAATATTTCTTGATCTGCTGGAATATTGTCTTGTGCCCACTGCGCAGCTTCCTTCGCTGCTGTTTGGGTAAACGTTCCGGTGTGCTCGTATAAGTAGGTAATAAAATTTGAAACAGTTGCAGCCCATCCGGCAATAGCGATAAAGGCAAATAGTACGATAGTTTTAATGAATATATTTTTTACCTGCTTTGCAGACTCTATAAAATAGAGCACTCCTACCCCACCCAGAACAGCGAGAGGCGGAATAAATTCAGAGATGTAGTTGGCATGGAATTTAATCCAATTCATATAGAAGAACGCAAGGCTGCCTACCCAGACTAAGCCTATAAGCGCACGTGCTAACCTCATCCCCTTCCCTTCTCCTTCGTAAGGAGAAGGGTCGACGTCGTTTCCTCTCCTTACGAAGGAGAGGCTAGGTGAGGTTAGTAGTAGTACGCCAAACAACCACCACAACATCGGAATTCCAAATCGCATAAACCCTTCTCCTTCATACTCTGCAAAGAATCCCCACGCCCACCAGAATATAGCCATTGGAATGAGCCAGGATGTTCGTGTAAGCCATATTCCAACACCGGGTGTTGAAAAACGCACTTTAATGCTGTTTTGGAGCGAAAAGCCGAGACCTAATAGTGACAGTAAAATAAGCGGCAATGATTCGCGGAAAAACGGCGTCATTCCTCGCAAAGAATATGCGCGTACTTGTTCTACTTGCGAATCTTCAACACTAGAAATGCCGTCCGATGCAGAATTTATTCCAATTGCTTCTATAACTCCCTCTGTGCCGTATACGCTATATGCAAATCCAAAGAATATCGCAAGAATTGCTAGAAATCCTATTCCAACATGTAGCGTGTGTTTTGCCCGTGATTTCCAGGTTGATGATAGGGTGAAGAGTAACAACAAAACCGTGGGCCCAAGTCCGAGCATGCTTTTCCGTGATGCAACAGCAAGGCCAATCACAGCGCCTGCTGTAATAAGCCACTTGAGATCCCCGCGTTTTTGTTTTAGTGCGTACGCAAGAAGAGCGAGGCCAGATACGCCAAAGAAAATCGCAACTCCTTGAGTATGCACATACACAGTTGCGACAACGGCTGACCCCATGACTGCCCATAGCCCGGCGGATAATAATCCAGCTTTTTGATTCCAGATTGTTTTAGCTAATAGATATATCGGGTATATAAGCGCAGACCCTGCAATAATGGTTGCAATTCTACCTGCAATTGCAGTGTGGCCCAACATTGCTTCCCAGAGCGCAATCCATGCAATTACCAATGGCGCTTTTACGTACCCATCTCCGCCTGCAAGCCGCCCATGTAGTGCCGCCCATGCATCGTAGAGATAATTCCCTTCATCAAACGTGAACGGTAGGGAGCGTGCGTAAAAATATCGAATAATAAAAGCAATGATTGCAAGTATAAGTAAAATAACCCATGGTTTCTTGATGCTTTTTGCTTGCATCACCCACCACGCAAACGCAATGAACCCTATAACCGGCAGGGCTGCCCAATACCAAAGCGGTGAGACAGGGGTACTCAAGAATGCTTTTGTAGTCCGAATCGCATGTACTCCAAATGGCACGTTATATGACGTTCGAAACGCGAGATCCATTGCCTGCCTGCCAGATCCGCGCACATATGCAACGCCACCAGGGTACGGATCTCGAGTAGATATGTTTACGGCAACTGCATCACCATGAATACTTTCAGGCGATGTAAGGGAAAAGAAAAAGGTTTTACCTTTAGCGTCTGAAATAGGATCAAAGGCAAAATCATAAAATTGGTTGTCTCCGAATTCTTGTGGATTCACTGTCACTGTTCGAATGCTCTCTGTAGCGTCTGCAGAATCTTTGAGATGAAAAATGACTTGCTTTGTATTATCCCGCCCAGAATACGTGGCAATTATAACGCCAACAGATGAGAGATGGTTTTGGGATGCAATAAAAGTTTGGCTGACAAAAGTATTGCCAGTAAGTTCCCCGGAGTTCTGTGTATGCGATGGTTGATATTCCCCTACTTCCGGAACGCGGATAAAAATAAAGAAGCCCAATAAAATGATAGCTAATACGCTATATACAGTAGTCTTTTTGGACATATCAAAAGTATACACGAAATAAACACAAGCCCCGCCGTTTGGCGGGGTGATGTGCTATCGTTTGCTGAATTGTGGTGCTCGGCGGGCGCCTTTGAGGCCCGGCTTTTTTCGTTCCTTCATACGGGAATCACGACGGAGTAATCCTGCTGCCTTGAGCTGCTTGCGGAATCCTTCATCTATTCCAACCAATGCGCGTGCAATCCCAAGTGATACTGCATCTGCTTGTGCATTTTTGCCGCCTCCTGAAACTTTCACCCTGACTCCGTATTCATCATTTTGAGATGTAATAACTAGAGCTTTTAGTGCTGTTATCTGAAGTGCGGCATACGGGAAGTATGTTTCAAGCGGTGTGCCGTTGATCATGCGTTCGCCTTTGTCTTCAGTAAGAAGTACTTTGGCAACTGCAGTCTTGCGTCGGCCTAGTCCGTGCTTTACATCAGTTTTCATACGGCTGCTCCTTTCGTTTGTGGCATATGTGGGTGATCTGCTGTTGGATAAACATGTAATTGACGGATTCGTACTGCTCGTAGGTTATTCTTTGGAAGCATTCCAGAAACAGCTTCTTCAATAACAAAGCGAGAGTCGCGAATCATCTGCTCTTTGAGTGTGCGTTCGTGCAACCCTCCTGGGTATCCGCTGTATCGGCGGTACATCTTTTGGTCTCTTTTCTTGCCGGTAACCTTAAGATTATCGCTGTTGATAACAACAACGTGTACGGGCGCAGCTTTATTCTTTGCAGAATCAGTACGGTGTTTGCCGAGAATAAGAGAAGCAGCCTGTGTTGCAATGCGTCCGAGCGTATCGGTAGTTGCATCAAGCACGTGCCATTCAAGCTCAACCTTTGGTGTGCGGTGAGACTTTCTAAATGCTTCTCCCGGTGTTTCTGATTCTGCTGTTTTTGGGGTGTCGTTTTTCATAGGATTTCAATTCGTGCCATGCGTGCAGCATCAGCGCGGGTTATAGGTAACTTCGTAATACGAAGGTATCCGCCAGGGCGTTTTGCATGCTTTTTGCCAACTTCCATGAGCGCAGGCAAATCATTTTTGTGCATGAGCTGTGCAATCAGAAGGCGGCGATTTGCAAGGGTAAGCTCTTCTCGTGCACGGGTAATGAGTGGCTCAAAGTTACGGCGAAGTTCTTTTGCTTTAGCCTCAGTTGTAACAATAGCGCCATGCTCAAGCAGAGAGCTTGTAAGGGACTTCATCAAGTGGCCTCTACGGTCAGATGTTCGTCCTAGTATTCGGTTGCTCTTTTTATTACGCATGGGATTTGAATTATATCGTTATTTACTCCTTTGCCTCTTTACCATCTTCAAGACGCTTCTTGAAATCATCGCGAGCACCCGCAACATCCTGGACTGCTTTTGCTCCAAGTCCTGGAATGTCGCTGATTTGCTCATCAGATAATTCCATTACTTGTTCAACGGTAGTGATTCCAACTCGTTCCAATGCGTTATGTACGCGAGATGGAAGTTGGAGAAGGTTTAGGGTGTTTTCAGGAGATTTTGGCTCTTCAGCAGTTTCTTCAATAATCTCTTCGTGCGGGCGGTTACCTGTCAGCATACCGTCGAAGCTGCCCGCAAGCTGTGTAAAGTGGTCTCGCAAAATAGACGCAGCTTGTTCAATAGCTTCTCTTGGAGAGATGCTGCCATTAGTGGTAATAGTCATTTTTAGGCTGTGGTAATCTGTTGCTTGGCCTACGCGGACGTTCTCAACTGTAAAGCTTACGCGTTCAACAGGAGTGAATACTGCATCAAGTGCAATGGTTCCGATTGCGCGTGCTTTCGGATCTTGCGTATCTGATGGCACATATCCTCTGCCCTGTTCAACAACGCACATTAAATCTAATGTTGCCTTGTCGTCTGTTATTGTTGCAATGAGGTGGTCTGAGTTAATGATGGTAACTTCTGGTGGTACATCAAAATCTTTTGCAGTAACTTTCCCTTTCCCCTGCTTCTTCAGGCGGATTTCAATAGGGTCTTTGCTTGTGGAAGCAACTCGAATACCCTTCACGTTCAACATGAGGGTAACAATATCTTCTTGTACGCCTTCAAGCGCAGAGAATTCATGATCAACGCCTTCCAGCTTCATTTGGGTAACTGCTGCACCGGGAAGAGATGAAAGCAAAACGCGGCGTAGCGCATTTCCTACCGTTGGCCCGTAGCCCGGATGATATGGCTTAATCGTAATTGTTGCCGTGAATTCGCCATCTTCCTTGATGTCGATTTCTTCTGGCAGATAAATTTCTTGCAACATAGATAGTGTAGTTAATAAAATAGTTTAGATGCTAACGGGCGAAAAATTCTACTATTGCCCGGATATCTACTCCCACATTTGCTTCTTCAAACGATGGAAGTGACGTTACTTTGAAGCTGAACTCTTCTGGATTAATTAAAACCCACGAAGGTGCGTTTACGTTCTGCATCCGTTTCTCGAAATTCGTGAAGTATGCCTTGGCCTTTTTCCCGTCTCGTACTGATACTACATCTCCAACTTTCAAAGAGTATGATGGTACATCTACTGGCTGCCCATTTACTGCGAATAATCGGTGAGTTGCCATTTGGCGAGCCTGAGGGCGGGTTTGTGCAAATCCTGAACGGAAGATTGCGTTATCGAGTCGGCGTTCTAGCATTGATACAAGCGTTGGACCTGTTTGCCCCTTAAACTTAAGCGCTCTCTCGTAATACCGGTGGAGCTGCTCTTCTCGAAGCCCG
>MHHP01000009.1:0-3923 GCA_001817055.1 Candidatus Andersenbacteria bacterium RIFCSPHIGHO2_02_FULL_45_11 | reverse complement strand
TAGGTGATGGCATAGGGAGAAATTAGATTCTTCGGCGGCGCGGTGGGCGCACTCCGTTATGTGGAATCGGGGTCATATCGCGGATCGCAGTAATATTGATTCCTGCGGTACTGAATGCACGGATTGCAGAATCTCGAGCACTTCCAATTCCTTTTACAATAATATGAGCCTCTTCCATGCCAACTGGCTTGAGTTGCTCTAATACGTTTGCAACTGCTTGCATTGCTGCATATGGAGTTGATTTTCGTGTACCGCTGAATCCGGCTCGGCCGGCGGAACTCCATGCCAATACTGCCCCTGTAGGATCGGTAACAGAGATAAGGGTGTTATTAAAGGTGGATTTAATATGAATAACGCCTACTTTCACCTTGCGGCGAGATTTGGCTTTCTTCGTTTTTCCAGCCTTTTCTTTTGTTGCGGGTTTAGGTGTCATATATATAGATTATGTCTTTTGGTCTGAAGACTTTCTTCCGCTGCCTGCTGTCTTACGGACGTTACCTCGGACAGTTCGAGAATTGGTTCGAGTGCGCTGTCCACGTACAGGTAAGTGCTTTGCGTGCCTAAGTCCCCGGTACGTTCCAATGTCGCGGTGATGTTTTATGTTCATGCTCGTTTCGCGGCGAAGCTCCCCTTCTACGCGAATGTTCTTTTCAATGTATTCTCGAAGAGTGTTTTGCTCTTTTTCGGTTAAATCACGAGCAAATATTTCAGGGCTAATTCCGATCTCTTGTAAAATCTTTGCAGCCATAGGCCGTCCAATCCCATAAATGTCGGTAATTGCATACAGAATATGCTTTTTGTCTTGGAGTGTTACTCCGCTAATACGAATAGGCATAGGTTACAGTTGGCGTTGCTTATGTTTCGGATTTTCACAAATAACTACAACCTTGCCTTTGCGGCGGGTTGTTTTGCACTTTGCGCACATCTTTTTGACTGAAGCTCTTACTTTCATATTTATTGGAGTCGAAGGATAATTCTTCCTTTTGTAAGATCGTATGCGGACATTGCTACCCGTACCCGATCTCCTGGCATTACGCGGATCCGATGGATTCGCATTTTACCGCTTAAATGGCCAATAATCTCTTGGCCGGTATCTAGGCTGATTCGAAATTGCGTATTAGGAAGTGTTTCTGTAATCTCCCCATCTACGTCAACGGTGTCGTGCTTTGGCAAAGGATAATACTACTAACAAATAAAGCTCTGCAGAACAGAGGCTTTGAGGCTGATACAAAAAGGCTATTTCTAACCCCTGCTTTCAGTCCAAAGTCGTGTAGCGCAGATAAAAAGTAGTGTATATGAGGGTTTTAGGCGTGTCAAACGTGATTTCTCCCCCTTGCGTAAGGGGGAGTGAGAGGGGGTGGGTACGTCGCGTTCGACCCCACCCCTGCCTGTCCGGCAGGCAGGTCGCCTCCCCTCATATGAGGGGAGGAAATATTCTACAGCTCCCTATCTGATTTGATTGAAATATCCACTCGCTTTTGGATTTCCGGGATACTTTGTACCCAGAATGGCCACAGATCAATAGTCGCGAACTGTACTCCTGGTAAACCTTGGAGGTATGCAGCAGCTTCAGCTTTCTTTCGCCCTGCAAGCTTATCGGTAAGCGTTTCAATGGAGAGGGTAGGTATAGTTGTATGGGTTACTCTTGCAGTAATATTAGCCTCTCCTTTATCCCAATCAGCCGCTTCAACTGATTTTGTATATGAGAGTGGGCCTGGGAATAGCATGTAGTTTTCATCAAGACGTTCTTTCAGAGCATTTTGCAGGGCAGTAGTAAGTGCTTCTTCTTTAAATGCCATAACACGTACGGAAACTTTAGCAGTATATGGAATGCTATCTACCTTATCGCCAGCCTTCCCCGTCGGAGTAAATTCCGATACCTTGCTATCCCAACTTTCTTCCAAGATAACCCAACCTTTTTGGAGCTGTGCGCGTGCGGCTTGTTCTGCTTGTATTTTAGCTTGTACACCTGCGGCAGTCTTTGCAGCTTCTATGTCGGCTTCTTTAATCACCTTTACCTGGTCACCAGTTCCACCGGTGAATGTTCCTTGGGATTGTCCGTATACTAGTGTTTGCGCAGACGCATCCAGTGCAGCAAAATCTAATCGTTGTGCTGTGATGTTCCCCTTTGGCCCAGCTTCTGCTGCTTCTACCTGGACGCTCACGCCGCCAACTCCGCCAGAGCTCCCACCTGGAATATTTGCAGAGCCAGACATATAGAAGAGAGTGCCATCTTTTGTAACAAGTCTGCTTTTCTCTTTAATTTTTTGCTCATCAAATGTCTTGTTTACGAGCTGTACGGCACCTTTTGCTTTTGAACCTACGAATTCCGTACTTGTGACGGGTGAAGAGCCTTGGACATTCAGCTCTTGTATAAAGGGGCTACCCGGAATTGCATTTGGTATTGCTGCAGCGTTGGATGATACCGTAAGTTTTTGGTCAACAAGCAGAGGAGCCGTTTGCAGTGTAAGTGCGATCTTTGCAGATGGAAGGAAAATAAACCCAGCTAATACAGTGGCAACTATTGCAACGCCCAAAAGAGATAATAAAATAGTCCGCTCTTTTCTTCCGAGGTGCATAGACGTCTTTTTCCTCTTGGGATGTTTTTTTAGCTCTACGCTTGCGAATAGCGGACGGCTTTCAACAGCTTCTACATCAACTTCTTTTTTCTCAGCAGCATGTCCTGCTTTGTCGGCAGGCAGGTGTCTTGGAACATGAACATTCGTAATATCAACTTTGGAACCCGTAAATCGTCGTTCAGAAGGACGTTTCGCGTGCTTTTCGTACAGTTCTATTGCTTCAGGCGGCAACTCTTCAGGAGCGTTGTGAGACGGCATTTTGCGGATATTACCAGTTGGTTTAATGTCTCTCATTACTTGCAATACTACCAGAAAACTCGAGATTATTCCAGTACTGCCTTGATCCGTCGCACTCCACTGCTGGCGGATTCTTCTTTGGTAATCTTGAATGTGCCCAACATGCCCGTATGTTCAACGTGAGGGCCTCCGCAAATTTCGCATGAAAAATCTCCCACCGTGTATACGCTTACCGTATCTCCGTATTTATGTCCAAAGAGGCCAAGCGCGCCTTTTTCTTTTGCCTGCTCTACACTCATCTCGTCTCGAGTCACCGTCATATCTTTTTGAATCTGCGCATTTACGAGGTCTTCTGTCTGTTTAATCTGTTCTGGCGTCATCTTGTCTGGATGCGAGAAATCGAATCTGAGCCGTTCGGGCGTAATATTGCTTCCTTTTTGGAATACATGATCACCTAATACTGTGCGTAGCGCCTGGTGTAGCAGGTGCGTTGCCGTATGGTATTTCACGGACATGTCGGAATGATCCATGAGCCCCCCTTTAAACTTTCCAGCCGAAGCAGTTCGTGATAGGTCTTGGTGTTTTTGCATTTCCGCTTCAAAGCCGGCCATATCGACCTTCTTCCCTCGGCTCAATGCTTCCTCTTGGAGAACCTCAACAGGGAATCCGAATGTTGCATAAAGCTCGAACGCTTGTTGGCCATTAATATCGTCTCGGTTTTGAAAAATCTGATCAATTTTTTGTAAGCCCGCGTGAAGAGTTTTTCGAAACTTTTCTTCTTCTTTCTTAATTTCGGATGTGATGGTTGCTTGCTGGTTTCGCAGTTCAGGATACGCATCGGCATACGCTGCAATTACGGAAGCAGACAGCTCGAACGCAAACGGTTCCGTAATATTTAATTTGCCAGCATATCGTACTGCACGTCTGATTAAGCGGCGCACAAAGTACCCCTGGTCTTTCTTGCTTGGCAGCACGCCATCACCAATTAAGAATGTTGCAGCTCGAATATGATCGAGAATAACACGGTACGATCTGGTTATTTCAGGAGAAGATGTATACGTTGTGCTCGATAACTCCTGAAGCTTTACAATCATTGGTTGGAACACG
>MHHP01000008.1:3661-14795 GCA_001817055.1 Candidatus Andersenbacteria bacterium RIFCSPHIGHO2_02_FULL_45_11 | reverse complement strand
CCCGCGCTCTCCTGCAATCACAAGATGATGCGGAACGGTATGTGCAATTGCAGTATATGCGTCAATCACGCCCGCAATATTCTTCCTCGGTTCCTGAGTCCCTACAAATAATAAACACTTCTCTGGCAAAGCATGCACGCGCTTTATTCGCTGTACATCGATAGGAGAAACGGTGAAGCTAGAAACACCCGAATATATAACACTGATTTTTTTCGAATCAATACCGTACATTTGCACAACATCATCTTTCGTGTGCTCAGATACGGCAATAATGCGGTCTGAATTTTGGAGCAGAAGCTGAGGCCTCATAAGAGTATGCCACATGCGCCGCTTCATTGTTAAAAATTCAGGAAATCGCTCAAATGAAAGATCATGAACGGTTGTAACGAGCGGAACGCCATACGAAAGCGGAGCAAGCCGAGGGTTTGGAACAAAGACTACATCTGGCGTTACAGGCAGCATCCGATCCCACTTCGGATTATTGAGAAGAAGTTGCGATGTGTTAAAGATTTTATTCGGATACCGAAAGGCATGAAGAACAACATTCTCTCGAAACTTCGGAAGTGTGACTTTCTTGGCCGAATTATAAAATAAGTGATACGTATGGGAAGCCGCAATGCGTGAAAGCGCATCAATAATGCGTATAGTGTATTCTTCTACGCCACTGTGCCTACCCTCCATCAGCGAGCGGACATCTATGGCAATATGCATACTATCTAAAAAAGAGTATCCATAGTATTTGGGAAACAAGCGCAAACACAAACACTACAAGCGTAATAGGAAACGGAGCAACGCGACTCATCCCCGTCCATGGCCCAGATAGCGTAGAGCGAAAGGAAACTGCGGGCGTCCCTGCTGTATTCTGCTCTTCAATAAAGGGTGGGATAATTTGTGTAATACCCTTAGCCACAGCTTCCGCAGCCTGCCTTGATGAGTCAGAAACTGTAATATTCACGAGGCCAGGAGCCGCTTTTACGGAACGCACATGCTTTGTAAGATTAATCGCATCGTACGTAGGAATTTGGATATCTGCTGCCTTGTAAGCCTGGGCAATTATGTGAGGCTCTGCTACCCATGCGGCAAGCGTTGCCGTAAACAGGTCTGTTGCAGACAGTGCATAATACCCATCATAGCGAAATTGGGGACTTGCCTCTCGCTCTTGTTGAGATACTACATAGGACAAATGCACGTCATATGAGACGGGTATCTTGAGTGCCATGCCGTAGGCAATAAGCGCAAGAATAAAACTTGCAACGAGAATACGAGGCGTAGTAGAACTCAGTATTTCAAATACATCATCTCTCATATCGTTTTTAGTATGCCTCTTTTTTTTGCTGTTTCGCAAATGAGGCCCACTGAGCGCTCACCTCATGTTGTATTTCACGAATAAATCGCTCTTGAGAAAATTGCTCTGCGTGAGTTCGAATACGTGCCTTATCCCACTGCGTAGCTTCAAATACCTTGATTGCAGACACGAGACTTGGAACATCTTGATCCTGAAAAAACAATCCTGTTACGCCATCTTTAATTGTTTCCAGAGCACCCCCTGCACCATACGCAATTGTTGGAACCCCACTTGCCGCGGCCTCTAGTGGGGTAATCCCAAAATCTTCCTCTTGGGGAAACAGGAGAGCCTTTGCGTTTCTGTAAAGCGCAGGAAGGTCTTCATCGGAAACAAACCCTAAAAATTCTACGCTTGAATCTGCACGCGCTTGTAATTGCTCCAGCTCCGGCCCCGTTCCTGCAATTTTTAACGGAATGCCTAATTGATTTGCCGCACGAATCGCGAGATCAACACGCTTGTATGGGACAAGACGAGACACGACTAAATAATATGAACCCTCAGATCCAGATGGCGAAAATCGATCCACATCAACTGGCGGGTACACCACAGTAGACGCACGCCCGTAGTATTTCTGTATTCGCTTCATAACATAGTGCGACAACGTGATGTATGAATGCACTCGTTGGGAGGCGGCCCAGTCCCATATACGCATATATGAAATTGCAGCAGGTGCAAATTTTTGAAACAGTGTACTCGAAGAAAAATCACGTACGTACTTATGGCTTCCATCCCACGCATACCTTGTGGGAGTCATGCAGTATGAAATATGCAATGTACCCGGGGGTACAAGCACGCCCTTTCCAAAACTATGAGCGTTGGAAAGGACCACATCAAACGAAGATAAATCAAACTGCTCTATCGCCAGCGGCATGAGCGCCAGCGGAAGATATCGGTGAGATCTGCGCGCACCGGGAAATTTCTGCAAGAAGGAGGTACGAATGCGGCGAGGATCAATCGGAAGAGTAACAGCGTGCGCATCATGCACTAACGTAAAAATAGGGGCATCGGGAAATGCCTCTGCCAGTGCTGCAAGCACACGTTCCCCACCCCCCATATGCGTTAAATAGTCATGAACAATGGCAACTCGCATGGGCTCTATACTGCATTCTTGTCGCGGAATAAAATGCCAATTGTTTTCATAAGTAAAATAATATCCAGCCACATCGACCAGTTTTCAATGTATGCAATATCGAGCTTTGCCTCTTCTTCAAATGCTAACCCTGCATTACCTGAAACCTGCGCCATGCCAGACATGCCCGGCTTAATTGTAAACAGTTTTCGATGATGTTTGTTATACAACGCAACCTCTTCCGGCAAATGCGGGCGAGGCCCTAACAAACTCATTTCGCCACGCAATACGTTAAACAACTGTGGAAGCTCATCAATTCTCCACTTCCGAATAAAGCGTCCAACACTGGTAATACGAGGGTCGTTGCGCATTTTAAACAACGGCCCGGTGCGCTCGTTCGCTTTACCTTTTAGCTCCTGATACTTTTGCTGTGCCGGCAATCCACCATAGCGAGGGCCAACACAATATTCCGAATACATGCTCCTAAACTTAAGTATTTCGAACGGAACCATGTTTCTGCCTGCACGAATCTGACGATACAATATTGGACCAGAAGAATTTTTTCGTATCATGCACACCGTTGCCACAAGCAAGGGTGACAAGAAAATAATACCAAGAAATGAACCCACCACATCAAGTACTCGTTTTGTAATTCTTCCCCATCCATCGAGAGGGGTACGTGAAAGTTCAAGCACAGGCACCGATCCAATCTGTCGATACTGAACGTTCATAGCATGCGTCTCAAAAATATTCGGTACATACCGATACTCTATTTTGTACTGTTCGGAAAAATCGAGAAGGACCAGATTATCTACATCGGTAAGCGTGGGATTTGTTTGTATAATTTCATCAATGCCATGGCGATTATACACCTGCTGTAGCGGTTCCCATGCGATCGTGTCTAACTGAGCCACTACCACATACCCCAACTCCCGTTTCCGCGCAAAAATCTTCGTAAGCTCTGCTGCAAACGGCCCATTGCCCGCTAGCACAACTCGATGCACGCCCATTCCCCGACGCAGCAATACGTGCTGTATTTCACGCACGAGCATCCGCCCAATAGATACAAACACAAATGCAAATACATATGCAGTAATAATGATAAAACGGGACTGAAATAGCTCTGCGCTTAAGAAGATGTATAAAATAACGAGCATAATCCCGATAGAAATTCCGGAAAAGATCTGCGTAACTTCGTCCAACACTTTTCGCGTAACACGCATTGCATATAATCCATGAATTGCAAATAATCCAATAATCACAAGTGCAACAATAGCGGAAAGCTGCATGTATTCCGCAAATGGCAAATCAAATTCGAACACGGCTGGGCGCACCCCCTGAGCAACATTACTTAAACGAAGGTAGTACGCAGCAGCGCTTGCAAACAGGAGCGCAACAAAATCTATAGGCACAAGAATAGCTCCAAAAAACAGCTCAGACCGTTTCATGTCCTATAGTGTACGCCACTGTTTTGAATTGACAAATGCGTTATTTTTCGTATCATTTGATACGCAGATGGATGGACAATCGCCCTTAGGGGAGGAAAGTCCGGACACTAAAAAAGGGTGGCAGGTAACGCCTGCCGGGCGCAAGCCCAGGGATCAGTGCAACAGAAACATACCGCCTTCGGGTAAGGGTGAAATCGTGAGGTAAGAGCTCACGCGGATTGGCAGTAATGCCAGTACGGTGAAAACCCCACCTGGTGCAACCTCAAACAATGGTAGAGGGCAAAGAAACCAGCAGCAATGTTGGTTCAAGATAGATGATTGTCTTCAATGACAGAATCCGGCTTACAGTCCATCTGCAACTAAAATATCCCACTTCATGTGGGATATTTTAGTTGCTTTGCTCGTCTAACGCCTCATTCACCAATTTATCTGCCGCAGCGTTTTTGGCCCTTGGCACATGTTCGAATGATATAGAACGAAACTTCGGAAGCAGCTTTTTAATATCTGCTAATAAAAGTTTTAACTCTTCATTTTTTACTCGGTACTCTCCCCGCACCTGCTTCACCACAAGCTCGCTATCTAAATAGCACATCAAATCTTCCACGCCTTCCTTCTTTGCCCGAGTTATTCCAGCTAAAAGCGCACGGTACTCCGCTTGGTTATTCGTCCCCTTCCCAATATATTCCTTGTACAAAATAGCGGCATTGCCTATACCGCTTAATACAAAGCCAATAGCAGCAGGGCCAGGGTTGCCCCGGGCCCCGCCATCGGTGAATAATGTGGCACGTTTCATAAGGTATTGCTTACCCTTCGATCCGACTCAGGGTAAATCCCACGGGGATTTAGCAACACTTACAGCGACCCTTGTTCAATTTCGTAAACCCAATGGCAGCCAAGAGAATCGGCCAAATAACCGAGAGCGCTCCGTCACTAATCAGTACATCCCACGCATTCAACAAGAACGCAAGCGCAATTAATATAACAAAGACTGGTACCGCTTTATGGTGAGGGCAATTACATCCCTTTCCGTCTCCACAATTACAAGACCCAGCACCACCTGCACAAGAGCAAGAACTTGATCCGCAATGATCGCACTTTTTTTCTTCGGTTGCATTTTCCATATAATAGTATTAGTTATAAATGAAACAATGTGTTTAGTATATCCCGAACAGTAAAGTTCATCAACCGCTCGTAAAACACATCCCATGAGCCCTTCTTGCACTGTGACATAAGCGCAGAAATATCATCTGCAGCAAGGCTTTTTGCCTGTATATTTTTCTCATTCACCTTGTAATGCATAACCGCGCGAGGATCTTGAACATGCCCAATCCCAAGTGCATGGCCTAGCTCATGCGTGAGCACTACTACCAAATCGTTATTTTTCACAAACTCATAAATCGTAATTGCATTCCCCGTATATTCCCCTTGATCAAACTCACGATCTCCAGAAAATTCATCATTAAATTTCTCTACCGTCTCGTTATATGTGTTCACGATCTTACCTTCGGTATCAGCAAACTTATTCACAGTAGACGCGAGCCCATTAAGCTGTATACGTTCTGCTTCAAGCGTAGCGGAACGTTCTGCAAGCCTTGCCTGCTCTGCTTGGAGCTTTGCATACTCTTCCGAAGGCGCACCCCCTTCTTTATTATATCGTTCCACAGTAGCGCTAAACACTACACTGTCTGTATTAAGTTGGGCAGAATGCTTGTCATACAGCCTTAGAGCAACATCGTATACATTACGAGCATCCTCATATTTCTGTAATAATCCCTCTCGGCTTTCGGAAGTCTTTTCTAATGATTGCGTAATAGCTTTTGCCTTATCGGTAGTTGCCTGGCGCTCATCATACGTAAGGTTGATCGTAAACTTCGACGCAGGATCATACACAAAAAGTTCTTTGCCTATCTGCTCCTCCCACTTCCGTTCCGCAAGAGCTATGTCTTTCAAGAATGTTTCTTTTGGTAGCTTGAAACGCGGATCAAGATCGCCAATAGAATATGTAATAGGTTTTGCACATGGTGCAGGAAATAAGACTATAACAGCTCCTGCAAATATGGCTGCTATAATACTTGCTGAAATCAGGCCTCGCAAAAATGCATGCATATGAAGTACGATACACCCTATGGAATCCCAAAAGAAATATTGGAATATTGACCCAGCATCAGGAGCACTACTGCAATCCCTGATTCATACCCATAAACCACAGAATATTCTTGAAGTAGGCACCTCAAACGGATATTCCGCAATCCTCATGGGAAACGTTGCGAAGAGCTATGGCGGACATATAAAAACAATAGAATTCTTTGGAGAGCGAGTTCAATTAGCACGGGAGAATATACAAAAAGAAGAATTGTCAGAAACAATTGAAGTGCTGCAAGGAGATGCGCTGGAAATACTGTCGCGTTTTCTCCCCCTGCCCGAGGGGGAGTTAGAGGGGGTGGGAGTGTTCGACTTCATTTTTCTCGACGCAGCAAAAGAAGAACATGCAGACTACTTTAAATTCGCAATGCAATTAATGCCGCTTGGTGGCATTATCGTTGCCGACAATACCATTTCTCACAAAAATAAACTGTCAGAGTTTTTTGAAAAAGTGTAAAACGAACCGCGAGCAGACGCACTGAATCTAGAAATCGGATCGGGCTTAATGGTGATCACTGTGCAGCCACAACGTCCACAAGCCGTAGCTCCAAGCTTTCACGACCACGGAATGCGTTAACACCAATAGATGCCAACACGTCCACCGTTTCTGGTAGCTTTTTCGCCTTCTCACCTAGCCCAAACCCGATTGCATCAATTTCCCTATCGCCAACTAGCATTTTTGCCTTGATATGATCATTTTGTTTTCCTACGGTCCGCATTTCAAATACACGCAAACCCTTAATCATAAACACGGGCCGTGGGTTTGCTTCTCCGAATGGTTCAAATTTATCCAGCATATGCGCAACTTCCCACGAAACAAGATATTGAGAAATATGTGCGTCCGCATGGTGCATAGGCTCGGACCCGCCGTCGCCAAGGCTTTGGCGGGCAATGAAATACTCGTGTAGCCCTTCTTGCATCTTTTTAAAATTCTCCGGCATCACAGAAAACCCCGCAGCACCTGAGTGGCCTCCTAGTTTCATCGTATGTGTGCGAACTGTTTCAAGGGCCTGCAGCACACTCGCACCACCTCCGGAGCGCGCTGATCCAACACCGTGCGTTGCATTTGGAACTCCTCCCACTACAAATGCGGGTTTTGCAAATGTAGTTGCAAGCCGGCCTGCAACCAACCCTACAATTCCCGCCGGCCAATCGGTGTTGGCAACAAATACAAATGGGAGCGATGGGTCAACCTGAGCCATAGCGTCATCTACAATAGATTTACTTACCGCCCTACGCTGGGTATTTAAACTGACAAGCGCTTTTACGGCTACTCGGGCCTCCTCGGCCGTACTTGCAAGAAGTGCATTCAACGCTGATTGCGGATGCCCAATTCTTCCTGCTGCGTTCAGGAGCGGAACGATACGAAATGCAATATCTTCTGCAGAAAATGAAGTTGGATTAATTCGAGATTCCTGAAATAAAGCAGCCAGTCCAAGGCGGCGGGTAATAGGTAGTACCTGTTTTCCAAAATGTACGATTGCACGGTTCTCACCCAACAGCGGCATCACGTCCGCAACGGTGCCAATCATCGCCAAATCAAGTAGCCATTTCTCCCGATCTGGATCTTTTGTGTATGGAGAGTCGGGATGCCGAAGCAATGCTTGTGCAAATTTCCACGCAGTCCCTGCCCCGCACAAATGCCCCCAACCATACGATCCTTTCGGATGACGTGGATGTAGAATAGCAAACGCTTCAGGAAGTACTTTCGGAATTTCATGATGATCGACGATAATAGCATCTTTGCCAGCGTCTTTAAGTGCTGCAATTTCTGCCGCATTGCTTACTCCGCAATCCACTGTAATAAGGAGGTCAAACTCCGCCTGCATTCTGGTAAGTGCTGCGCCACTTACGCCGTATCCGTCATCATACCGATGCGGTAAAAAAGGAATCACGTTTGCTCCAATATCCGACAATACCGATACCATAATTGCGGTTGAGCAAATCCCATCCGCATCATAATCCCCATACACCAAAATCCTCTCCTTATTCTTTACCGCTCGCATCACGCGCTCAGCTGCTCTGTCCATATCATACAAATCATGCGGATTATGAATAGTATCTGCGTACGAAGGCGCAAAAAAAGATTCTCGCGCATCTGCAGATACGTTTCGTGTAGACAAAAGAACCTCAAGTAGCTTATCTTGATCGCCTATCTCCCCAGTTTCCCCTCCTCGTATATTCCAGGTCAGCTGATTCACAAGCTTACCTTCTGCCTGGATGCATACTCCGATATATTGTGCGTATGATCCACATGCGTTTCCATCTTTTTCAAGAGATCAATAATGGCAGAGTATTGCGTAATGATATTTGAGACGTCTCGCTGTACGCCTTCATGCTGTTGCACAATATATGCCAGACGAAGCCAATAGTCCGCTTCAATTGCCTGCATGCGAGACTCTTCTACGTTTTTTCGAAAATCAACTTCCGACTCAGACGCTGTTGCACGCACTAAAAACTTACCTACGTTCATCGCCGCATGTAAGAGCCCTTCTTGTAGAACAATGCCACCAGAATCTTTTTCAATCGTATCCGCTAAATGCACAACATCTTGGGTGACCTGAAAAATACGGTCCCAAAGCTCTGCTTGGCGACGCTCCCATACGGCGCGATGTTCCGAAGGATCCATGGGGATAAGTATAGCATAAAAAAAGAAGACCGTACCGGAGTGAACCAGTACGGCCAGAAATCGAACTATCGCTATGGGATTCCTTCGACGAACAAAACGATGAACGCATTTGTTAGGCGGAACTCATCAGGGTCTACTCCCATCTGCAAGCACCCTCTGCGAGCCATGAACGGAAGTGCCTTCCTCACCTCTACAAAATAACTTGGGTGAGATCCTCGCGGCACAATATCTTGCACCGTGAAAGGTTTCCAGCATTTCCACTTCTTGCAACGCTTGAGAATGAGTTTCAGAATTTCCACTTCAAGAGAAGGTAGCGACGCTTCCAGATTAGCCTTTTTGAGATTAATACAGTTTGGAGAAACTGCATACAGCAAAAGATTCTTTAACTTGCCCGGAACTGTGCGAGTAGCCTGTCCCCGCTTGGTCGACGTGGATTTTTTCATCATGATCTTGCTCCATTGCTTCAAGAAAAGAACCTAGCCCTTACGTGGGCTAACTGGTATATGTAAACCTATCTATCCACCAAGTCAAACCCTCACAATAGTTCAATACCATGGAAACACCTACCCCATTCCAAGGCTTCGCCTTGGAATTGCGTCCTTATGGCTTATCTTCATCAATATCAATGAGTAGATGATAGTTATCATCAAGTGATTGCTCATAATCTGCTTGATCCAAGACAAACTCACGGTATTCTTTTTTCTGTATCATTTCTCCTAATAGTTCAGGATGGCAAGTAGGTTTATTCGTTGACCTAGAAACGCATTCATTCAGAGACGACCATCGGTACTCAAATGGATCTTTTATAAGATGTGCAGCAAACGGATTCAAATGGATATATCGAGTTACATGAAGAAACTGCTCATCTGCATCAACAAGCACCGCTTTAAATGGATGCACAAAGAGAGAACCTGAGCGTTCTGATCGTTTATTAAAATACATTGCATAGCTCGTAAGCAGCCTCTGCATGTATATAGAAATACCATGGTCGATATTTTCTTTCAGAAGCAAGTGAAAATGATTATTCATTAAACAATAGGAAAGAATGTCTACAAGCCCTTCACCAGAAGACGTAATCTCTGACTTTTGTTTGAGCTTCTGAGCAACGGAGAAGCTTTGAATTTGCCCTTGAGGTAAACAATGTATTAGTAAAGAAAGAAAACGAATACGATCAGCGTCATACAGGAAGATTTTGCGCTTCTCTACACCACGAGTAAATATGTGATATATCTCACCGGGTGCAAAGTCTACATATCTATACCCCATATAATATGAGTATACGCCAAATAGACGCAATTCCAAGGATAAGCCTTGGAATTGATTGGAATTGATGTGCTGAATATCATGTAAAAGAAAAGCGCACGACGTATGGGAACGTGTGCGCAATAGAATAGGGTCTCATTCTCGTTGAAGAGACTTTGTACTCTCCCAAAAAACGAGCGAGAACCAGGGCATCATCGGAAATTGCAATGTCGTGATGACTGCAAACCATAACCTTCCCCATTTCTGCCAGAATGATTGGTAGGAATCACCCAACGACGTACGAAAGATCATCCAATATTCCCAGACGGAGAAGCAAAGACTAACTGCAATCCAAATGAGACCTATGTGTCTTGATTGCGGGTCTCGCAGGAGCTCAGTAAGAATAGCCCAGCAAAAAAAGTTGATGACCAGAGACATGATTTGGCCTCTTTCTAAAGAGAGTTAACTTCCTCCTTGGTGAGATAGGCTCCGGATCCCTGATTTGCCCCGAACGCTTCCTTCGCTTGCTCAAAGCCTGCTTGATGCTCTTGGCAGGTAGAAATCCTCGTGTCACACGATTGCCCCTCCACAACACCCCCAGGATTCTTCCAGAAAGCAAAGAAGTCAACAATTACTCTTCCACCAGGACAATCAGGGTTATAGCACCAGACACGGTCGTCTGGTGACGGAGCGTTGCAATCCGAATACCTGATCATTTGTCCGTTTTGACCCTTAAAAGTTAACATTGGTGCCCCTTTTGAAAAGAACTCTTGATTTCCCCATGTTGCTGACCACAGCAACACTAATATCTACCACAAGAATCTTAAAAAATCAACTCAAAACGTCACATTCTGGCGCGGAGGAGCAAACGTCACACCCTCTGCAGCACGTTCATAGTGCGGGGTTTGGTGTTCCAAAAACTTCTGCAGCGTATGGGCCATGGGCGCCTGCGTTTCATCTTCTATCTGCAGTAATCGGTTGTACTTACTCGTTCTATCCGACCGAGACGGCGCACCCGTCTTAATTTGCCCTGCACCTACTGCAACGGCAAGATCGGATATAAATGTATCTTCGGTTTCTCCTGAACGATGCGATATAACAGGGTTATGCCCTGCTTCTTGCGTAATTAAAATTGCCTGGAGCGTTTCCGTAAGAGACCCAATCTGATTTGGTTTAATAAGAACGGAATTGGTTGCATGCTTTGCAATACCCTCTTTAATACGAGTGGTATTCGTGACATAAAAATCATCTCCTACAAT
>MHHP01000008.1:0-3640 GCA_001817055.1 Candidatus Andersenbacteria bacterium RIFCSPHIGHO2_02_FULL_45_11 | reverse complement strand
TTCGCGCCATTGTTTAAATCGAAATGCTAAATCGTTTGCATGTAAAAGCGCGCCATCCAGCATGTAGCCTTTTTGTTCTGCATCGTAAAATTCTGATGCGGCAGCATCTATTCCCAAGTACACATCTACGCCTGGAATATACCCTGCTTGTTCAATAGCATGGATCATCAACACAAATGCATCCTCACTACTCTTAAGCTTTGGCGCAAACCCACCCTCATCACCAACTTCTGTTCGAAATCCTTCTTTTAAAAGCAATTCTTTTAATGCGTGATGAATTTCAACTCCCATACGGAGCGCCGTTTGAAAATCCTTCGCACCTACCGGCAATACATGATATTCCTGAATTGAAAGGCCGTTACTTGCGTGCATGCCGCCGTTAATGAGGTTCATCTGCGGTACCGGCATGAGCGGCTTTCTTTTTGGAAACAACTGGGCAAGATATAGATACAAAGGCAATCCTTGAGATGCCGCTTCTGCCCGAGCACATGCCAGAGATACCGCAAGAATCGCATTTGCCCCGAGCTTTCCTTTATTCGGCGTGCCGTCTAATTCCATCATCCTCCTATCTAGCTTAGTCTGATTTGCCGTATCTTGCCCTACAAGCGCTGCCTGAATTTCTACGTTCACATGCCCCACAGCCTGCTTGGTACCTTTACCAAAATATCGTTTTTCTTCGCCATCTCGGAGCTCGACTGCTTCGTGAATTCCCGTAGAAGCACCAGAAGGCACCATTGCAGATCCGATTGCACCACCTTCGCACAGCACCATTGCCTGCACCGTAGGAGTGCCTCTAGAATCTATGACTTCACGGCCAATGATTTTTTCTATCTTTGCCATACGCTACATTCCCTGCCTACCGGCAGGCAGGTTGAGTGGTTCTAAGCCAGGCATTCGCTTGCCTTCCAAGAACTCAAGCATTGCCCCTCCGCCTACCGATACGTGATTAAACGATGGAACTTTTTTCATTTTTTCTAATACATTTACCGTATCTCCGCCACCAATAACACGATACGCGCTATGCGTTGCAAGAAAATCCACAAGAGACTTTGTACCTTGCGTATACGCATCCACCTCTACTCTGCCTACAGGCCCGTTCCAGATAATCGTCTTTGCGCCTTCACATGCAGCTTGAATTTGCGCAATTGATTTCGGACCAATATCCCACACATTCCCTACAGTCTCTGGAATATTGCCTGCATCTATAGTTTGCATATACGAACCATCATCGTTCCCAATCACAATATCTGATGGGACAATAATCTTATCTGCATATGATTCCAATAAATGCTTTGCGACTGCAATTTCATCGGCAGGGTACGCGTCCGCTTTCAAAATTCCTTGCGCTGCTAAAAATACGTTTGCGATCTTACCCCCCACACACATCTTGTCGACTTGCGACAACAAAAACTCGAGAATCCCAATCTTGGTCGTGATTTTCGCGCCACTTGTAATTGCAATATATGGGTGCTCTGGACGTAACCGAAGACGAGAGAGTACATCTACCTCCAACACCGTACGCCGCCCAGCCGCACTCGGAAGCTTAGTCGGCAAAAGAGATACGGACGTATGCGCACGATGCGATACACTGAACGCCTCATTTATATACGCATCTGCACACGATGCCATTTCTTGCGCAAATCCTTCATTGGGAGATGTTTCGCGCTGATCAAGGCGAACGTTCGGAAACAACGCTACTTCACCCTGCTCCATACCCTGCACAATAGACTCCACCTGCGAACCATATAATTTAGGCAAGCACCGCACATCTTCTTGCAACATACGACGAAGCCGCGTAGCAATTACATCCATCGAAAGGACGCCATCATCTTCGCCTGGCCTACCCAGATGCGCCATTAGAAGCACCTTACATCGTGCTTGGCGAAGTTCTTGAATCGTAGGGAGCGCAGCCTCAATTCGAAAATCTTCGGTTGCATCAATCACGCCGTCGTCTCCTGCGCTTACATTAAAATCAACGCGAACAATTACCCGCTTACCCCCAAGCGGAACATCGTCCATAGTACGCAAGTTCCAGTTGGATTGCATATAGGCTACGTTTTTCCTACTGCGAGTACTTGCTCAATCAGCCTATTGGAATATCCCCACTCGTTGTCGTACCACGCCATTACTTTTACTAAGTTTCCACCAACTACACGCGTGAGCGGCAAGTCGACAATCGCAGAATGTGGGTCTCCAATAAAATCACTGGAGACGGCTTCAGAGTCACTCACTGCGAGCACCCCTTGATACATTGGATTATCAACTGCTTCCGTAAAGGCGTTATTCACCTCTTCAACCGTCACATCGCGAGATACCACACACGTAATATCGGACATAGAAACTACAGGCACAGGAATACGAAGCGATATACCATCAAACTTACCTTTGAGTTCTGGAATTGTAAGCGTTGCAGCAATTGCAGCACCCGTTGAGGAGGGAACCATATTAATTGCAGCTGCCCGTCCACGGCGGAAGTCGCCTTTTGCAGGACTATCTACAAGACTCTGCGTGGCAGTATATGCATGGGCGGTGGTAAGCAGCGCCTTTTCAACACCGAACACATTATGTAGCACTGCCATAACCGGAGCTGCGCAATTCGTTGTACACGAAGCATTGGACACGATGTCTTTTCCGGCAAGCTGATCGTCGTTTACTCCCATTACCACTGTTGCTATTCCTTCACTTTTTGTAGGGGCAGATACCACAACATGCTTTGCGCCTGCAGTAATGTGCTTACATGCACCATCCTCTTCGGTAAAAAATCCGGTTGATTCAATAACCACATCAACCGCCATCTCTTTCCACGGAAGATTAGCTGGGTCTTTTTCTTGCAATACCGTAATCTTTTTTCCACCTACAATAAGGCAGTTGCCTTCTACCTGAACATCGACCCCGTAGCGCCCATAAACCGAATCAAACCGAAGCAGATAAGCTAAATTCTCGATATCTCCCAAATCATTAATTGCGACAACGTTTGCATCCTCATGCGAGAGTGCAATTTTGAGCGCTGCGCGCCCGATTCTTCCAAATCCATTTATTGCAATAGTGATTGGCATAGTTTGTATACTACACCAAAAAATAATCTTATTACACACTGGTTTTTGTTTGTCCACAGGCCTTCGCTGAAGCTACGGCCTGCAAGGCAGTCCACTGTCATTCCGGCCTCCGAGCCGGAATCCACGTCGTCACCCTAACCTCACCCAGCCTCTCCTTCGTAAGGAGAGGAGCCGACGACGCTTTCTCCCCCTGCCGGAGGGGGAGTTAGAGGGGGTGGGAGATTCCCTTTCCTTTGTAATACTTCATCGTATTTTTGAGCTTCTCCCAATCACCTTTATCCGTTAAATATCGCACTGCCCAATAGTGCCATTCACTGTATGTTGGTATCCGCCCGTACACTTCCAAAAAGATTCCGTTTAGCGGTTGTAATTTTTCAATCGCGACTTTGCGCAATTTTAATTTTTTCGCAACTTTCTTCGTTGTAGCTCCTAGCACCTTCCCTTTCTTCGCAGTTTTTATTTCCGTATCACGTCCAGGGCAACAATCTTTTTCGTCTCCTTTGCCCTTCGACTCGCTCCGCTCGCTCAGGGTAAACCCTTCAGGATTATCACTTTTAATTTCAGAAACAGTAGCCACCTCTCCA
>MHHP01000007.1 GCA_001817055.1 Candidatus Andersenbacteria bacterium RIFCSPHIGHO2_02_FULL_45_11 | reverse complement strand
CGTTGTCATCTATATATATACTTACTACATCTCCGGCAGATGGGACTGAGGGAAGTGAAATGGAATATGTACCACTTGCAGATGTGGTACCTGTTGTAGCTGACGCACCATTTACAGATATTGCGACTGTTACGCCGGAGCCGATATTCGTAACTCCCGTATCGGAATATACCGTTCCCGTCCATGGGAATGTCCAGTTCGTATTATTCCCGGCATTTACGCAGCCTGTTGAACATTCAACAGCAGTTGCATTGGTATTGTTGTTATCTTTCACGTTCACGTATTGGATTGTCCGCGTGCCGGAATTGCTGATGTTTACAGAAGATTGCGAATCGGCACTGGAAGAGCGCAAACTTAGTATATTTGTAGCATCCGTACCCTGTAGCGTTGTGTTATTTGAAATGGTGGTAGTAACTGCTATCGGGAATGTAAGCGTATCAGCTGCAGATACGCTTTTTGTAAGATTGTAAAATGTAGTGCCCGCAGATCCGGTAATAGCTTGGCTCGTGCCGTTCAATGTTACTGTTCCGCTTCTTCCCGTAAACGTACCCGAGTTACTCCATGTACCGGCCACCGTAACGCCATAATTACTTGCACTTACATCCAGCGTACCTGCCGTAATCGTCAAATTGTTAGTCGCAGTAAGCGCAGCGCCTAATGTCACAGTCTGGCTACTACCGTTCACCGTTACATTGTAAAAGCTCATTGTATCAGAAAGCGTAGATGTTCCGGTAAGCGTAAGAGTTGCGCTTCTCACGGTAAATGTACCACTTCTGCTCCACGTACCGCCTACGGTGACACCATAATTACTTCCACTCTTTGTATCCAATGTACCGGCAGTAATAGTCAGATTATTGGTCGTCGTAAGTGCATCCTGCAAGGTATATGTACCGCCGCTGCCATTTTGGGTAAGAGCATAGAAGCTGCTTGATCCGCTGGTAAGTGTTGCGCTTGCAGATGTTGAGGTAAGAGTTACTGTTCCACTTTGTGCCGTAAACGTTCCTGCATTACTAAAATTACCACCAACAGTAATGCCATAATTGCTACCAGAAACGTCAAGAGTACCTGCAGTAATGGTCAAATCAGTAGCAACAGATAACGCATCTTGCAGCGTATATGTTCCCCCACTGCCGTTCTGGGCAAGAGCATACAGTTGGCTGCCATTTGTTTTAAGTGTTGCAGAGGCAGATGTGCTATTAATGTTGATGGTTTCAGTGCCCTTGGTATACGTACCATTGTTGGTGAAGTTACCCGTAAGGGTAATATTCCCTCCTGGGGCAAACGTATGGCTGCTTGGGATAAAGAGATGCTTACCAGATGCAAGGGTGAGGTTGCTGCTCGCAACAGAGTAAATACTTGCAATATCCGCATCTGCGTTGGTTTCTGCAGTTTCAAGGTTGGCGTTGGTGAGGCTACAGCTGCTGTTATCGCAACGGGTGATGAGGCGGTCTTGATAGAGGTCGACACCTGTTTGACTGCTTCCCGTTGCTACGGTGACAGTCACCGCATCTTCCGTAGCTCCGTCTATATATAGGGTGATGACATCCCCTGCGGAGATGCTTGTAGGGGTAAGGGTGTATGTGCCGTCCGATGCAGTGGTAGTAGTGGTATTTGCAGATGCACCGTTAATACTAATGGCGACGGTCTTACCTGTTCCGATGCTGGTTGTTCCTTCGTCGGTGTAGACGGTACCGGAGATGGTGGAGGGTGGGGCGACGTCGTAGGCAACGACTCGCTTATTACCGGTATCCGCGACATACAACCTGTTGTTAGTCGTATCAACCGCAAGACCTCGAGGGTTAGTTAATCCGGGCTGTGTTGTAGCAGCACTCGTTCCACTAAACGTCGTCTGTCCTAGTACATTCACTGCGTTTTCACCATTATTGATGGTAGTAGTGTCGTAGACGGTGACACGTCTATTTGTTGCCGCAGATACATATAGTCGATTATTTGCCGAATCAATCTCAACACCGAACGGAACGTTAAGTCCAGGCTGAGTGTCTGCCGCACTACTTCCATTAAACGCAGTCTGCCCCAATACATTCACCGCATTCATGCCGTTTGTGATAGTGGTGGTGTCGTAGACGGTGACACGATTATTGTTCTGCTCCGCCACATACAATTTATTATTCGTAGTATCTAGTGCAAGATTTCGCGGACCACTCATACCAAACTGTGTGGTGGTTGCAGTTGCTCCATTAAACGCAGTCTGCCCAAGTACATTCACGGCGTTTTCACCATTAGTGATGGTAGTAGTGTCGTAGACGGTGACACGGTTATTGCTACTATCCCCAATATATAGCCTGTTATTAGTCGTATCAATCGCGACACCAGTAGGGGTCCAAAGTAATGCCTGGGTTGCCGTGCCTAACCCCTCAGCGCTAAACGTCGCCTGTCCAATCACATTCACTGCATTCATACCATTGGTGATGGATGATACGTTGTAGACGAGAACACGATGACTTAGATTACTGTCTGCAACATACAATCTGTTGTTCGTAGCATCAAATGCAAGACCTGCCGGAGTATTCATCCCTGGCTGCGTCGTTGCAGAGCTTACGGTGTAAAAGTTCGGCTGCCCAATGACATTATCAGCAATATGGTCGGAAAGCAGATTGCCGGACGTAAGATTGTAAACCAAAACTCGATTATTGCTCTGATCAGAAACAAACAACCGATGGTTTGTTCCATCGAACGCGACATCATATGCCCCATTCATCCCAATCGCATTGGGTGCGCTGTTGGCGTTGGCGGTGCCGTATACGGGAGTAAAGTCTGATGATGCATAGCCATCGTATTGGCCGAGGAGGTCTACTGCGTTTTCACCGTTCGTGATGGAAGCGACATCGTAGACAACCACTCTCTTGTTCGTCTGATCTGCAACATACAGCCTACTGTTCGTAGTATCAAGTGCAACGCTTTGCGGACCTTTCAATCCAGATTGACTTGTTGCACCAGTGCCTCCACTAAACGTCGTCTGCCCCAATACGTTCACCGCATTCATACCATTGGTGATACTTGAGGTGTTGTAGACCATGACGCGTTCATAACTGTTTGCAATACTCCCCGCTACATACAACCTGTTATTTGTAGCATCAACTGCCATTCCACGAGGTTGAGCTAACTGGTACTGCGAAGTATTACCGTTACTATCACTAAACGTCGGCTGTCCTAACACATTCACTGCATTCATGCCGTTGGTGATACTTGAGGTGTTGTAGACCATGACGCGATTACTGCTAGTATCCGCCACATACAGTCTGTTATTCGTGGAGTCAAAAACCAAGCCCTCTGGACCAGTCAACCCTGGCTGCGTGATTGCACCAGTGCTCCCACTAAATGTCGTCTGCCCAAGTACGTTCACCGCGTTCATACCGTTGGTGATGGTGGAGGTGTTGTAGACGGTGACACGGTTACTGGCGTAATTAACGACATACAGTCTGTTGTTCGTAGAATCAAATCCGAGACGAGAAGGATTGTTCAAACCAGGCTGACTCGTTGCTGCAGTACTTCCGCTAAACGTTGTCTGCCCAATCACATTCACCGCATTCATCCCGTTGGTGATACTTGAGGTGTTGTAGACAGTGACGCGGTGATTGCCATTAAACGATGCTACGTACAGTCTATTATTTGTAGTATCAACTGCAAGGCCACGAGGAGCATTTAATCCTGGCTGAGTCGTGGCAGCACTCACGGTGTAAAAGTCCGGCTGCCCGATCACATTGTCCGCGATATGGTCTGCAAGCGTGTTGTTTGTATTTAGGTTATATACAAGGACACGATTATTCGTATTATCAGCAACAAACAATCGATGATTCGTACCATCAAAAGCAACATCAGGTGGGTCAGTCATCCCAATCGCATTGGGTGCGCTGTTGGTGTTGGCGGTGCCGTATACGGGAGCAAAGTCTGATGATGCGTATGTGTCGTATTGGCCCAGGAGGTCTATGGCGTTAGCGCCGTTGGAAAGCACAGCGTGAGCGGTAGGAGTATTGAATATCCCACCAAACGCACCAAGCGCAATTCCAACGCTCGCAACTACAAAAAATATCCTCGTGAAGGTCACGTAGTTACTATAGCAGAAAACAGCTCAGTATAACTGGGTAGAAGTACGAATGTTGTTACTGCTTTATATTTTCTTATTTTCGTCACCTAAGCAAACTTGGTTACGAAGATTCCACCATAAAATTCGTGCATCGAAGGTAGCCTCAGCGTCTCCCGTACTAGTAAGAAGCTTATTAATCTCTTCTTGCGCCATTCGTTTTGATCGTTGAACTGCTTCGCCCGAAGAATGCCCCTTTAATAGGCTTAACACTACGTGATTTGATATTTTTAAGCACCTGCCAGCGCGCTCGTCTTGCAAGGGCTTGCGAATACATTTTTGCGATAACGGAAAAACAAAATCATCGGTATATCCGATATACGTTGTATAGGGAAAAGACGCTACTTCATTACCCAAGACCGAAGCTGAACTGCAAGAAACTGCATAGGTAATTCTGTTCCGTAGTAATTCGCTGTTATGCCCCGCCCGGACCAATACTTCTTCATCATGCCCTGTTACACAATACGTATTTCCATAACCATTCAAAACAACAAGATCGGGATCTTTTTTCGCAACTCTTCCTTCAAACTCTTTCTTTGAGGCTTTTTCTGCATGCAAATCAATAACCTCGATATTTTTCCTTTTTGCTTCTTTTATAATTTCCTTACTCCAGGCAGAGAGATACCGCGTTGAAACATCATACTCGGGACGAGTAATAATCATAAGATAACTCTATGCATTTGCCTTCCATGATCGCAACCATTCAAGCTCAATCTGCTCAAGTTTGCGACCAATAGGATCATTAGCTTCCACTTTTTGAATTAAATCATCCCTGCTAAAACTTCCTTCTGATCCGATTGAAAGAGCGGTATCGGGAGATAATACGTTGAGACGAGCAATCACGAGCTTTCGTATTTCATCATCTAAGTGAGAAGACTGTATAGTATTACTCATAGAAAGTTATATTATTTGAAGCTCTTCTAATTTCTGTAAAATTGTTTCAGATAATGGCGTAGTATTATCAACTTCAATAAATGCCACTTCCCAGCTAATAGGGCCGATAGGATCATCAAGAACTGCGACAATTTCCTTACGCACAGGCAAGGGTAATGTTGCATATACCTTCAAAAAACGTCCCTTAAGAGCTTCGTTCATACAATACACACTATACCCACAACGCATCTACATGTATAGAGTGCCCAGGAGGTCTATGGCATTAGCGCCGATGGAAATATATGCGTACGTGTTTTGCGTATTAATCCCGACAATGCCAAACACGGCAATTGAGAGGCAAGCAACTACAAAAAATATCCTCATGAAGGTCACGTAGTTACTATACCAGAAAATGTGAGGAGATCCTCTATGAGAAAAAGAGTGTGGAGAAGGGAGCGACACGCTGACAATCGTCTATGAAATCTGTCGCATACTACTTCAACTTTCGATACCGCGTGCTCCTCCCTTGGCCAATACGCTCTATCCTTTTCAACTTCAATAACCGATCAAGTGCCTGATTGACGGTAGGACGAGCGATACCCAGAAGTCGTGCGATGTCACCCGGCGTCACTTCCTCCACCTCTTCTATGTGCTGCCATACTGCCAATTGTTTTGGGGATAGGATCTTCTCTATATTCTCCCTCGACAAAAGCTCAACTGCCATTTCAGACTGGCTGAGAAAAATCGAAAGAAAGAACTCCAGCCACGGCTCAATACTCTCCGTATCAGTTCCGAACGTTTTCTGGCTCTTGCGAAGCGCAAGGTAATAGTCAGATTTATTATCTTCTACAAACTTTTCATGAGAAGTATACGGCATATATAAATACCCTGCATGTAAGAGCAAAAGATTGGTCAGGACTCTGGATAGCCGACCATTCCCATCTTGGAATGGATGGATTCTCAAAAATTCAACCAAAAAGTTCGCAATAATAAGCAGCGGATGATATGTACGCTTATCCAAAGCATTCTGAGTCCATTCTACAAGTTCTTGCATTGCCTTTGGCGTAAGGTAGGCTGGCACCGTTTCAAAAATTAAAGCAATGGGATTCCCTTCTGCATCAATCATATGCACGCTATTTTCTACCTTTTTATAGTCACCGCGATGACGCTCATCTTTTGAAACGTGTTTCAGTAGTTCGTTGTGCCAGTGCTTAATAGCACTCTCTGTGATATGAAGCCGTTCCCACGAGTTAAATACCTTCTCTAGGAGTTCATAATACCCTCGCACTTCTTGGGCATCCCTATCAACAAATTTTTGCACGGACAGGTTACTCATAAGCCGTTCTATATCCTCGTCAGAAAGTTTGGCCCCTTCAATACGGGTAGAAGCACCTGTAGATGTAATCAAAACAGACCGCTTCAAGCGACCTAATACCTGTGGACTAAGCCGGGCACCAGCAATCCACTGGCCTTTTAGCTCATCAATTTGAGAAATTGTAGCCCAAACATGATTTGGAATGTTCTCTAACCTTTGTTCAAAACGCTTATTGTCCATATTTCATAATCTTATATTTCAACTATATAAGATTGTATAAGATTAGTAAATACCCAGCGCAGAAACACGCCAACTAAAATGGAGAGAAGTAGGTGGAAAATTGGAGCTTAATAGGAGTGTCATTATTGTACTAGCAATGATGCCAGTTCATTAATTTAGCCATATTGCTAATTTATAAAATCGATACAAAAATATCCTCGTGAAGGTCACCGATTCATTCTATCATAAAAACCAACAATAAAACTTGGGGTAATGGTATACTGCTCCCTATATGGAGCTATCGCTCGTCGTGCCATCCTTTAGGCAAGCCGCAACCATCTGCGGTGACTTGCGAAATATCACAGCCATGCTCGAAAAAATTTCCTCATCGTACGAACTTATTCTTATCGTAGACGGAAACATTGATAATACAGTTCAGGTAGTACAGCAAGATCCACTACTCTCTCACGTCAGGATCTACGAACTGCAGCATAACCAAGGCAAGGGAGCTGCCCTCAAGCACGGACTTTCGCGCGCACAAGGGGAGATTATTGGCTTTCTAGATGCAGGGGGAGACATAGAGATATCATGCTTGCCCCTCATGATAGACACAATGAAATTTTCAGATGCTGACATCGTGATTGGGTCGAAACGTCACGAACTATCGCGCGTATCCTATCCTCTCATACGCCGCTTCTACAGTACTGGGTATCAAATTCTCAACCGGATTCTGTTTCGCATGAGCATCAAAGACACGCAAGTTGGGTTAAAACTGTTCCAAAGAAACGTAATCCAAAGCATTCTGCCACATATTACAATTAATAGGTTCGCGTTTGACCTGGAGCTCCTCGTCGTCGCAACAAAGCTGGGGTACAAAAGCATCATTGAGTCGCCCATCAGAATTACGCATACCTTTAAAAGCACCGTCAGCATCAAGACCGTATTTGAGATGCTGCAAGATACGCTGAAGATATACGGAAAAATGCGCAGAAAAAAGATTGTGCGTCTGTCTTCTGGCGTTGAAGTAACCCGCATTCCAAACAAAACGCCTGCTCGCGAGTATGAAATGGGTTAATGGCCTTCTCGGCCTTTTAGCGTTTGCGGCAGTGGGAACATGGCTTACTGCACCGGGCTTTATCTTTCTGCTTGATTATGTAACTGGCCCCACAGCTGCACCAATACACAGTGACGCAACCGGCCTTATTTCAGGAATCCCGGTACAAGTACTCGTACAGATGCTCGCGCTTTTCGTACCTTCTGCAGCAATCACAAAAATCCTGATTTTGTTTGCACTACTGCTTACCGGCATTTCTTCGGCACACTTGGCATATAAAATTTCACATTCGCAAATAATTGCCCTCGCCTGCGGCATGCTCTTTATGCTGAACCCGTTCGTATGCAACCGCATCTTTATGGGGCATATCTATTTGTTGTTTGGATACGCACTTATGCCCCTTTTGCTCATGCTGATCTTGCGATATATCGCAATGCCATCTCAAAAAAAAGCTATCGCAGTAGGGGCAACTATCGCACTGATCATACTTACCAGTATTCATTATATTGCCCTCTTGCCCATTATTATATTGGCTTTCGTATTGCAATACCGAAAGAATATATCAACAAAAATATCTGTATCCCACATAGCCATTGCAATCCTGCCAGCGGTTGCAGTATGCGCTAGTATTCTTATAAGCGCATGGCATACCCCCACATGGACGGGGCACACATTACAAGATGTACCCGCTTCTCTTTTTTCGCTCCGGCCATATTGCACCAGTTCCCTACCATGGGACACACTCACACTGTCTGCGAATTGGCGGACACCCACACTTACAACGTATCCATGCATGATCACGCCACTTGTTGGCATTGCAAGTGGGCTACTTGTACTTGTAACAGTAGCTGGCATGTCATCACGCTATCTTGCATTGCTCTATGCAGGAAGTATTATGCTAGCGCTTACCGTTTCATCTATACCCATCTGGAACCCGATGAGAGATTCGGGAAAGTTTTTGGGGGTTGCAGCACTCGCCCAGATACTCCTGATAGCAAATGCCCACGCAGCATTGCGACGAAATATAGTAAAAAAGATACTTGGATGCATCGTGATTATATCTACGACTATCATCTCAACGGCAACTATCATCGCACTTCACAAAAGCATTGCTCCTGCCCAGTATCCTACAAGCTGGTACAAATGGAACACAATATTTGCAACAGAACAGATAAAACCAAAAGTTCTTTTTCTTCCCTGGCATCAGTACGTGTCATTTGATTTTACAAACCGCATTGCCGTAGCAAACCCTGCACCACTATTTTTCACAAATGCTGAAATAATTTCCGGAGATAATATCGAAATCATGCGCAATGGAATTGTGGTTGATACGATCTCACAAAACCCCCGATCGAAAGAAATAGAGAAGATACTTGCTACACAAGATACGAAAGATTTCACATTACGCCTACAGAGTCTCGTACAAAACGAGAAGATTACGCATATCATGCTCGCAAATCCCGTTCAAGAAACGGCGCTGCAACAACGACTTTCAGGAGTGAATATCCTTGATCCACAACCCCCAACACCGGATCTTTCAGTATGGAAAGTTGTGCCAAATGAAAACCAATAGCACACTTACAAGACATGGCATATAAGACACTGATCCCGGGGCTTGTTACTTTTGATTCCAACAAGAATCACATGAACAACATGTATATCAGCAGTGATTTTTCTTATTATTCCGAAAGTGCGCGACCCGCACCATTCCATTACACCGAGCACTGTGTGCCCACTATTGCTCCTCCAAAATCGCCGTATGATATGCGCAGCGAATATTTTTCAAAAGAGGGGAGTACGTGGAGATACGACCGCCCATCACGATTTTTGCCACTTACGCTTACATACAACACAGCAACAAAAGTATTCACCTACGCCAAAAACTTGAGCTATATTCCGTTTGCAATTGGCGGCGTATTTCCCCCAGGTGAATTAATTGCAGATATTATAAACTACCACCTCTTCATCGCGGGGTTTGTGATTATGCGAGGTATAGCATATTCGTATAAAGGAAAGATAGTTTGCATTACCGCTCCTGGCTGCAATGGTAAAACAAGTTTTCTCGATAGCATGCTCATAAAAGGCGCCGAATATATCGCGGAAGACTTACTGGTGCTTGATTTACAAAGAGGCATGGTATACCCCACATGTCCGTTTATAAAACGTCATGCGTGGCAGAAGAACCGCACCCTAAAAACAGTCGCACAAGATATGAAGATTGTGCAAACACCAATGTACATTGATATGCTGTACTGCACAGAAAATTCTATGAACCCGTCATACTCTCCACGACAAAAAACATTTTCTGAATTCCTCTTAGTCAACGATCGATACTTCCTGAAAAACCGACTTGTACGGTCCATGATATTTGAGGAAGGAACATGGGAGAAGGTCATGCATACCATGCAATCACCCATTACCATCCCCCACACCGTTATACCGATGAAACACTTTGACTATGCAAGCATTCTCTAAAACGGACTGGGACACAGTTGGAAGCAGCTATGATGCCGTATGGCAAACCGCAGGAAAGACCATACTTTCTCATAAAGAAACTACCTCCATCGCTGCGACAGTAGCGCACTTCATGCCAAAAACGGTTCTTGATATTGGATGCGGGACCGGGAGGATTATAAAGACATATATACAAGAGCCTTCTGTACAAGAGATTTATGGCGTCGATACAGCACCTTCAATGGTTACCCACTGCAAAGAGCGTTTCTCGCATGAAGACAAGGTACGGGAAATTGTATGCACAAGTAGTGAAGATACGATACCCTTTAGCGACATGCAGTTTGATATGATATCCGCAATCCGAGTACTGAAGTACAACACCTCATGGCGCACCATGATCACCATGATGGCACATGCTCTCAGGCCGAACGGCATCCTTATATGCACGATGCCAAACATCCATTCCGTAACAGCACTGTGGCCTGATCCAATTGAATATACAACGCCCAACGAATTCAAGAGCGTACTCACAGATGCAGGGCTGAGTGTTTTTTCTATCCAAGGATTTAGTAAACTTCCAGATATTCTCCACAAAACAACAACATCACCGAGAATCGCACGAGCATTTCACCACACAGAAGCAGTACTCGAGCAGCTTATGGGGTCCGTATGCGCTACACGCATCTTATTCGCAACATCCCAAAAGAAATGAATATCCCTACCACAAAAACCATTGCAAAGGCAGGCACGATCGTACTCGCGGGCACACTCATAGCGCATGCGCTCAATTATGCGTTTACGATTATCATGACACGTATTCTAGAACAGGAAGCATACGCAGTGCTTGTCACCATAATTACAATCATCACGATTATAAGCATACCGTTGCGCACCGCCACGACCATCGCCGCAAAATACACCTCCTTCATTATTCGAGGATATGCATCCTACGTACAAGCAACCCTCATCCTTGGGATTGGAATACTGGGAGTGTACGTATGCCTTACCCCCATAATGGCGGATTGGTTAAAGATATCCCCAGCAGCTCTGCTCGCAATAGGGCCAATTATTTTGGTAACTCCTCTCCTATCGATGAATATGGGGCTGATTCAGGGAATGCGCCGAGTGGCTATTTTTTCATGGGTTCCTGCCGGGGAAGCAACTGCTAAATTCGCCTTTGCAGGGCTCTTTGTTGCGCTAGGGTACCCGCTCTATGGCGCACTAGGGGCAATCAGTCTTACCGTTATAATCTCCTCGATTATAAACACGTTGATTGTGGCGCGGGAGCATGCTCGCCTCAAAGAAAAAAATGGCCCCTCTTCCCATATTCCAAAACAGTGGCGAAACAGTGCCATCATAATACTCGTATCAAGTATTGCAACAGCACTGTTAGGAAATATGGATGTACTTGCTGCAAAACACTTTTTTTCAAACG
>MHHP01000006.1:9733-21646 GCA_001817055.1 Candidatus Andersenbacteria bacterium RIFCSPHIGHO2_02_FULL_45_11 | reverse complement strand
CACCGGAATTTCGTACTTCTCCGCCAGGCAGGTCTCCGATAAGTGCAACGGTTAGGCGTTTGCGTGCAGAGTAAATAGCGGCAGTAATCCCCGCAGGGCCATAGCCGACAATAAGAATGTCATAAGGGGTGGGAGTTGTCATAGTTTTAGTAATTCTTTTAGTTTTTCTTCATCGTATCCGACAACAAATTCATCGCCAATAACAATAACAGGAACCCCCATTTGGCCGGATACCTCTATCATTTCCCGAGCCTTTTCTTGGTCTGCGCCAACGTCGATTTCTGTAAACGGGACAGTATGCTCAGTTAAAAACGCCTTTGTCGCTTTGCAGTACCCGCATGTTTTTGTTGTATATATGGTGATATCAGGAAATGACATACATTTCAGTATATGCTAGCCTGCACTATATGACAAAACGTCTATGTGTTGTTGGTTTAGGGTATGTAGGGCTTCCGCTCGCCTTGCTTGCTCGGTCAAAAGGATGGGATGTAATCGGATTCGACGTAGACGAGGAAAAGGTCAAAAAAATTACGGCCGGATTACCACCCTTTGAAGATGAATACGTAACTTCGGAGCTATCAAAGGCTCCTCTTGCCGCAAGCATTGATGCTGCAGTTGTGGCGAATGTTGATGTGGTGGTGGTTGCAGTACCTACGCCAGTTACACAAGACCATATGCCGGATTTGGAGCCATTGGTTTCATCGCTTGAATCGATTTTACCGCACCTGCAAAACAACCAACTGCTTTCTATTGAATCCACTATTAATCCTGGAGTAATGGAAGAGGCCGTAATGCCAATTTTGAACAAGCGCCCAGAACTTTCTGTGCATGTAGTACATTGCCCAGAGCGGGTGAACCCGGGTGATGCAAAGTGGTCTGTCCGTAATATTCCGCGAGTAATTGGAGGAATAACAGCCGAAGCAACAAAAATCGGCAAAGAATTTTACGAAAGTATTTTAGATGCCAGCATAAAAGAAATGGGCTCTGTTACGGAAGCGGAGGCTGTAAAGATTCTGGAAAATACATTCCGAGATATTAATATTGCGTTTGTGAATGAAATGGCAAAATCGTTTGATAAGCTGGGAATTGACGTGAAAAATGTAATTGAAGGCGCTGCTACCAAGCCATTTGCCTTTATGCCGCACTACCCTGGCAACGGTGTAGGCGGGCACTGCATCAGTGTTGACCCGTACTATATGATTGAGCGAGGCCGCCAGGCAGGGTTTGATCACAAATTTTTACAGCTTGCGCGCGATATTAATAACAGTATGCCGGAATATGCCGTATCGCTGATAGACCGCGGCGTGGCCGCAACAGGCCTTACGGCGAAGCCACTAGAGATTGCGTTTTTAGGGCTATCATACAAAAAAGACATCGACGATATTCGCGAGAGCCCAGCACTTGAAATGAGAGAGCTGTTGGAAAAGCGTTCTGATGTTCATGTGCGCGTATTTGACCCACACGTCCCTCGCCTATCAACGGTAGCTTCATTAGAAGAAGCGCTGACAGGCGCGCATGTTGTAATTCTTGCAACAAATCATATAAATCTTGTTGAGCATCTCACCCCAGAAACTTTACAGAAATACAGCATTGCCTTTATTATCGACGGCAAAAACGCACTCGACGCAGACGCTATTGCAAGCGCGGGTGTGTTGTACCTCGGAATTGGAAGAACGCGAGAAGCGGCGTAGAATCCCCTCGCCCCGGATACTATTTATTCTCTGGTTCTTGGGTGATGATTTGTTCGGATTCAGGTGAGGACTGTTGTTCTTGCGGTGGCTGAGGAGGTATAGGGGCTGATTCGGGCAATGCGGCTTCATCTTGGATTGCCAGAGTATCTTGTTGTACTTGCGCTTCTTGTGCTGCTACAACGGCAGCGGCGTCTTCTTGTGCATGGCGGCTTACCATTTCTTGTGTGGCTTGGGTAATGTCTCGCGCCGCGTCTTTAAATTCATCAACGGCAGACTTCTGCGTGCCAACAATACCCTTACCTGCCATCCACGCAGCTTTATCTTGCTTATATTTTCGAAACCCACCCCAAATAAGGCCGGCTAAAAATACTGGGAACCATAGGATTGTAATAAAATCGGACAAAAGCTTTAGTACAAATAGCGCAAGCGCGGACAATGCCCCGTACAAAAGCGCCCAATACATAATAGGATAAATGTTTGGCTTATATTCATTCTTAGTTGGATCTTCCATATGCCAAGTATGGCACGAGGGTATAAAAAAAGAAACCCCGTTGCGGAAGGCCACAAGGGGTCGAAAAGGTTCAACGTTCGGATTATTACTTGCTCATGAGTTTGCACATCTCTTGCCATACGCGCTCTGCTGCATGCCCATCGTTGTACGATGCAATGCGATGCTGTTCATCCCTAATGAATCTCACGTCTCTCGACTTAACAACGTCAGATAGAGTTAACGCTCGAATCACTCGGGCCATATCTTCGGGTGTTTGCACATACCATGCAGCGCCGGCCTTGACTTCGGGTGGCCGTTCGAGATTTTTCTCGGCCATCAGGTCTTGTCGAAATGCTGGAGTGCCGACGTACACTACGCCAGGCATTTCGTAGAGAATTCCGAGATGATTGACGGTGCTAAAGCCCGAAAGAACGAAGTCTACGCCGGGCAAAAGATCATCAATATTCGCAGCGGCTTGCTTCCCGTCACCTTCATGCAATATGCCCAGACGGTCTGCGTAATACTTGCCGAGCACTTGCTGGTCTTCTGACGTTGAGCGCGGATGCATGCGCAGCAGTACTTGTGCCATATCCTCAACGCCCGCAATTTCGATACCCTTATCAACAATTTCAAGCAATTCTGCAGACCCATTCACACCTCCTGCCAAGAGAAACACCAGAGTGTCGTCTTTGGCCCGTAGCGCGTTACGGATACATGCGCGACGTTCAGCCCAGTTTTGCTTCACTTCGACAGCCTTATCAAACTGCGGCCCGCCGGTGATAGCTATCCTGTCGGTGAGCGTTATGTCCCGCTCAACGGCGATCTCTTGAGCAAATTGATCAATCACGCAGAGCGTAGAGAAATATTCCCCCGCGGAGTCGATGATTGGCCCTATACTCCCGTACATGTCTTCGACGCTAATAATGTGCGTCGTTAATCCCTTGTGGCTCATAGCATGAATTGCTGCTTGTGCGCCTTCTTGTGATTGCGAAGCGCCGATGAGCAAAAGGTCGCATTCTCGTGTACTGAAAAAATCTCCCACGTCGTGCATAGTAGCATCCCCAGTCACTACCTGGATTCGCGAATCAAGCTTGAGATGACTTGCTTCGTACTGCGTTTTACACGTTGCCGCAAGAAACGCATGAACGTTGCAGCCGTTTTCGAGTGCGATACTGAGAACTGGCAGCAGCGCATTCAGGCCACCGCGGTCTCCCGCAACAACACAGATCGTCTTATCGAACATGTTCTTTCTCCGTTGTGAGAGTACATAGGGCGGAATTACCCCAACTGACCTATGTTTTTGTAGCATATTATCCATAAAAAAGCAAGCTATTTCCGTTGCATCTTCAAGAGCCGTTCAATTTCAATAAACTGAGCCTGCTCGCTGGGTGTATCCATAACAACGGCAAGCATATTTTTATACTTACCAGTACCTTCTACTACTAAACAATATCCTGCTTCGTATAAGAATCCGGTCTTGCTGCCGATAACTTCAAGGCTGCCTTCGTGTACGGGCTTGTTGGTGTTTTTAATCGTATGTTCGCGTCCGGTACCCCGCATTGTAAACGTGTAGTCTCGCTGAGACGTTGCCTGAGATATTTCCGGATACTCACTAAACGCATGGTGCGCCATGCGGGCAATTTCATACGCTGTAGAAACGTTTTGAGGTGATAAGCCCGTTACATCTGTAAATTCCGTTTGCTCAAGACCAAGTGCTATTGCTTTGCGATTCATTTCTTGCACAAATGTTTCTTGAGAAATTCCAAGCTGGCGTACATATGCAAGTGTGGCATTGTTGGCAGAACCTAAAAGTGATGCATTAAAAAGATCTTTCATAGTGACCGTCTCGCCGGGAGTTAATACAAGCTCTCCTCCTTGTACGTACTCTTGAGGAAGAATATTAGCCTCTGTATTCCATGAAATGCCGTGATCGAGCGCAACCATTGCGGTCATCAGCTTTGTGATGCTCGCAAGCGGGCGGCGGTCAAACGCTCCGTGTTCGTACAAAATAGAATTTGTTTCTGTTGAGTATAGGAGTGCACTTGAAGCACGCACGTCAGCCTCTGGCGATGATTTGGTACTAATACCGGGGATTCCCAGCAATATACTAGAGCCTCCCTCAAGAGGTATTGAGGACTCTGGTGCATGCATAAGCTGCCATACTACAACCCCCATTCCTCCAGCCAATATAATACATATACAAGCAAATATAAGAGTGGCTTTATGCATATATGCCGTAGTGTACAATATACAAAGCTATGTATGCCATTGTCACAAAAGATATTGAGATTGCTTCTCGTATCATTCAGGAAGGCCGGGTGGCGGCATTTCCAACTGGCACATCGTACGGTCTTGCTGCAAATGCACTCGCAGGCCACGCCCTTCAGCGAGTACGAAATCTAAAAAAACGCCCGCAAGAAAAACCATTGAGCGTATTCATGACAGAAACACTATGGGAAACGTATTTGGACCTATCTCCTCAGGAGCGCATATTTTTGCAGCAGCATGCAGGCGCTGCGCTTACGCTCCTGGTGCAACCGAAGGCCGCATTGGCGCATCTCGCGCATGATGGCAGGATCGGTTTGCGAGTCATAGATCATCCGCTTATGCAGGAGCTTGCGGATAGTACTCAGCTACCTCTTACGGCTACGAGTGCAAATGTTGCAGGAGAAAATGCGTGTTACGATACGGCATGCATTGAAACATCGTTTCCGGGTAAGCAAGATACAACGTATGATTTGTCGCTAGGATGTATTTTAGGCGGAGGAACGCTTCTAGCAAAGAATACAAGTACTGTTGCGCAGCTTACGCAGTCAGGGGCGCAAATTATTCGACAGGGCGCGCTTGTGTTACATACCTCTTCCCCAGCATAAGGCTGCCATACCCAATACCAATTAACGCAAAGCCAGCGAGAATTAATGCGATGGGCCACCCAAGGGTATCGCTGAAATATTCCGCGGTAATTTTGATGATATACGCCATAAGGTATAAGCTACCTACTACGAGTACTGGTTTGCTTTTGAGCGGAATACTCATAAACATGGCGCCAAGTGCCAGGCCAGGGAATACTATTTCCCAAAACAGGTTCGCAGATGGTGCATAGCCTCCCAAACCCAGTGCCGCACCTAAAAACATCATAGCCCCCATGGGGTACATCCATCCGGCAAAACCCATGAGAATATAGCTGATCCCTAATATCAGAAACCTATATTCGAATGCCGACGCAAGATCGATTGCTGGGTTGTGTGCTAGAAAGTCTCCCGTAACTCCGAAATACAGAATACTCCCAGAAAGTACGGCTGCAAGTTGAAAGAGGCGGAGCCGAAAGATGAAGAACGATGCCAGAAACCATGTAAACATAATGAGCGAAATAACAGTTTCATACCCAAAGAATGGGAATTGCGCGTGCAGTGAATCAAATGTTACCCATATGCCGAACGGCGTTACAAGAGAAAACGCCAAGAACATTGCCCATGCAACACTTCGTACGGACGGTGTTTTGTATAGTAATGCGCCAGCAAGGTACAAGATAATTCCGAATCCGAGCGTTACAAAGATGCGCATGTTTACCCCAAAGCTCTGCCAATGTTGTTGGAAGAGCAGTACGATACCGAGCGCTACAATGATGCCGCCTATTCCTGTAAGAATATTTGTGAGGGACATTTTTTTCCGTACTACCCGAGTTGCTCCCCCTTGGCCGTGTTGCCATGCTTCAAGAACATCCGTTTGTGAAATAGTGTGCGCCGCAGATGCCCGCGTAATTGATGTAAGAAGTTCTTCTTTGTTCATAATGCTATTTAGTTGGCACAACCCAGCCCACTAATTGCATCTCGTAGTAATTGACGGAGGTGTCGGATACGAGCGTGATTTCTTTGCTCGCGCGCTCTGTGGAGAGATAGGCATGTTCGCGGTTTGTATCCCCGTTAAAGAAGAATGGGAATACACCGTATGATTGCTTGCCAAACGCAAGGGTAAAGCCATCGGGAGATTTTTTCTCAGGCGACAGTGTGAGCTTGGATATTTCTTCTACGGGTATTTCATCGTTCGTGTCTGTTTGGGTGTGGTGAATAAAGAAGCGAGGAGCAGAGTTCTTTTCGAAAGGATAAGGTGTATACCCATCACGTTCGGCATAGCTTGTTGTAGTGTGGGTCAGCTTTCCGCTTGTAATAGTAGTATCATGCTGTGTAGTCGTATCTCCTGTTCGTGTGACATATGACGGATACGGCCCCACAACATAGATAAAGTCCGTTGTGGGATGAAGTGTTTTGCTTGGCAGAAATACAAGCCCTGCTATGATAGCAACCATGAGCGCCGGTAGCGCCAGCCCAATAATAAGGGAAATTTTTGCGGATTTATTTGCCATAGATGATGTGCTTGAGAGTATGTGCTGCTACGCCCAATCCAATTAAGAAGATGATGAACAGTACGATAAATCCGATTCCACCCATTAAGCTGATAAGCGTTGCGGCAACACCGCCGATAACCGCATGCTGCCACGTAAGCAAATTGTCTTTCTTGGTTACGAGCTTCATGCTCCATGCACCAAGTAGCACTGTGGAGGTACCCATGCCAATCATAATCAAGAAGAGGGTGGTAGTACCTACAAGGGCCGCAAGCTGAAACCCAATGCCTGTTATTGCGAGAATAACTGCCAGTGGGAAGAATAGGAGCAGAATGCCAAGCCCGATAAGGCCTGAATGGACTGGTGAAGTATTTGCGCGAGCATACATTGCTGCCATGAATAGCGGTGCCAACAAGATGAGGGCATATGCGAGCAATGCGGCAGATGCGGCTGACCGAATGAGGTGGCCAAATACATTCTGACGACGTTCTTTTTGTGGATGAGCTGCAGCTGCAATTGTAGTCGTTTTCCCTCCTATAGTTGCACCGTCTTCAATGATAGGATCGTTTCCGTATGTAATAAGGTCACCCGTAATAATGGCAGTTTTTGCAATGGTGACTTTTTCCCCGGCAATGCGCAGTGATCCGCGGATTGTTCCGGCAACCGTGATGTCGCTCCCTGCAAGGTAGGCGTCCCCTCCTGCGGAAGATTCTGGCCCTAGAAACACGCTAGAACCAGCAGCAAATACGTCATGGGCTGTGGCTGCCGTTAAAGAAACCATGCTTCCCACAACTCGGATATCATCTTTTGCATCTCCTGAAACAGTAATGCTTCTTCCAATAGCAAATACGCTTGCATCAGATTGACCGGAAATATCTACGCTATCCCCCGCTGCAAAAATATCTCCGTGAACTGGGGCCGCGATCACAACGGCATTGCTTGCAGCGTACACGTCGCCAGTAACCTCCTGTCGAACCGAAGCAGATTCCCCTTCGGGGGCTACAAATGTTGCGGCGCTCGCATACGATAGAGGCACCACTACTGCTATTGCTATAATTGCGCGAAATAGGGTTGTATTCATACAACCGAGTATACCCTTAAAATTCCGAAGTGTCGCGAGGCAAAAAAAGCGCAATACACCAATCAAAGAGCACTTGGAGTCTATTTCCCCAGCCAGTCATTGTCTTTAAGAATACGATTCTTCGAAATATCCACGCTGTAAAGCCTGACATAAGAATATGTTTGCCTTGAAAAATTCCAAAACCGTCTCCAAGCGGAATAATATCGCCCTTATGTTTATATTTCTTTTGTATAAACGATCCGCGATGCAGCTGAGCGACAATATTTTTTGCAACAACGCGCGATGCTTGGGTAGCAGCTTGTGCTAAGGGTGGATATGAAAAAAGAGGATCGTTTACCGAGGCGCAGTCTCCTATTCCAAATACTTCCGGATGGTCTGTGAGTTGGAATGTTGGCGTTACGTTTAGGAGCCCTCGAGGTGTGAGGTATTCAGGATTAAGTAGCGAACCCAGTGTGCTTTCTGTTCCTGCTGTCCAGAACACGCTGTTTGAGAGTAGTGTTGTACCAGATGCAAGTGTTACGCCATCTTCTGTGACATGCGTAACTCGTTTATTAAGTAATAGTTTTACGCCCAAGGATCGCAGACGCCGTGCTGCAATTTTGGATGCGCTTGGTGAAAGTTGATCTAATACTCGCGCCCCTGTATGTATGAGCGTAATATTCGCAAGCCCCATAGGTACATCGCCATAAAAGCGTTTCATTTCATTGTGTAATAAATCCGATAGCTGGCCTGCAAACTCAGTACCTGTAGCCCCACCACCCACAATGATAAAATTAAGGAATTTTGGTATGTGGTGTCGATCTTTCTGATCATGAATTTCAGACGCTTTTTCAAATGATGAAATAACGCGATTGCGAATAGCAACTGCGCCCGGTAGCCATTTAAGCGCCAGGGCATGCTCGGCAGCGCCCGGGGTACCAAAAAACCCTTGCTCCACGCCCAGTGCAATCACTAATACATCGTACGAGTGATTGCCCGTATCTGTTTGTATTACCTTATTCTCCACATCAATATTTGTAACGTGCGCTTGGTGAAAATCCTTCCCGCAGCAGTGAAGCATTTCACGAAGAGGTTGTACGATATGCTCGCGATCTACGGAGCCAGTAGCCACTTCGTGCAGCATGGGCGAGAACGTAAAATAATTGGTGCGGCTAATTAACTCTAAGCGGATATTGTGGATATTAGTAGGATGAATAAGCCGATGCAGGTTTCTGTATGTTGCAATGCCGCCAAATCCCCCTCCCAAGATCAGGACTTTTTTCTTCATGCAAATTTCCGTTCGATTTCTTGTACGGTATTCTCAATTTCTTTCAGTCGTTCTTGCAATTGCTTGGCAAGCGTAAGTCCGCGTTCAAATTTCGGAAGGTCTTTTTCTAAATCAAGCTCGCGCGATTCAAAATCTTGGACAATCGCTTCCAGCTCTTCATACCCTTTTGCAAACGTAAATTTTTTATCAGGCTTTTCCATAGTATATGTGTACTGTATCACGGCATGATTTCTTCAACAACGGACTTCACCGTGCCTGCTGCAAGGGTTGTAGTTATAGCTTCCCCTTGAGATATATTTTCTACGGTGTGCACAATATTGCCTGATGCGGTTCTCGTAATACTATACCCGCGAGCCAATGTTTTTTCTGGAGAAATAGCAACAAGCATTCGTCTGATATTCTCAATAGATTCCCGATTGCGCGCAATACTATCTCGGAATCTGATAGAAACAGAAGATATTCGCGCAATCATCTGCCGTGCGCGCTCTGCTGTAGCAGTAAGGCGGCTACCTATTGCATGCGTCATGCGTATGACCTGCGTTTGGTGTGATGAAATCGTATCGCGAACGGCCTGGGAAAGAGACGATCGCATTCGATCTATATCAAGCGTAATCTCTTGCCTTGATTTTATAAGCAGCTCGGCGGCATTGCTTGGCGTAGATGCGCGCACATCAGCTGCAAGTTCTGCCAAGCACACATCTCGCTCGTGCCCAATTGCCACTATAATTGGAGTGCGAGAACCCGCAACTGCTCGCACCACATGTTCATCGTTAAATGCCATAAGGTCTTCTAGGCTTCCACCACCACGAACTAAAATAATGACATCAAGATTTGTAAGATCGGTATTTGCTGTCTGTAGCGCCCCTATAATTTGGGCCGGAGCGTCTGCCCCCTGCACTTGGGTATGAATAAAAGAAATCTTCATACCACCGTATCGTGCAGTTAGTACTTTGAGGAAGTCGGCGTATGCAGCAGCGTCTCTGGATGTAATAAGTGCAACGTGCTGGGGAAAGCGCGGAAGTGAACGCTTGCGATCAAGCGCGAATAATCCCTCTTGTTCCAGCTTCTTCTTGAGCAGTTCAAACGCGCGTTTCAGCGATCCCTCTCCGGAAGGCTGTACGTTTTTTGCGACAAAGCTTAAAAATCCTTTGGCGCGCAAGTTTGGCTGGCCAGTAACTTTTACCAACATGCCGTCTTCAATTTGTGTGCGCATGCTCCATACGGTCATAAAGCATTTTAAAACGCTTTGGTTGTCTTTTACGTCAAACGTAACCCATTTGTTTTGGATGATTTTAAAGTCCGCAACTTCCCCCTCTACCGTAAGCTCTCCTAAAGAATCCAGCGCAATGTTAATCGCTTCTACGCATTGGCTTACGGTTAATACTATTTCCATTTTTGTATGATACCTTAAAATTATGAAAACTATTATCAGTATTACGGGCAATATGGGTGTGGGCAAAGACACCATGGCCGACTATGTAGTCTCAAAGTATGGGTTTGTAAAAGTAAGTATGGCCGATCCGTTTAAGCGCATTGCAAAAGAAGTGTACGAATTTACAGATGAGCAGCTGTGGGGGCCGTCGCAGGCGCGCAATAAAGATGACACTCGCTATCCTCGACCAGATGGAACATATCTAACTGCTCGCATCGTAACGCAATTATTAGGGAGCGAACTTAGCCGCCTCGCGTACCCTGAAACGTGGATTGTATACATGAAGCGCGTGATCAAAAAAATCGAAGCTGGGTATTTTTATTCAGAAAAACAAGGTGCGTACGAAATACCTGGAAAGAAATCCGAATACAAAGGAATCGTAGTAAACAGCTGCCGATTTCGAAATGAAATTGAAGGTTTAAAAGAAACGGGCGCAGTAGCCGTACGGCTCAAGCGCGCCGCAATCGATAATGCCGTGTTTTTAAAAGCTGGTGTGGGTAATCATGTAAGCGAAAGTGAACAGCTGGCACTTCCCGATAACTTTTTTGATTATGTGCTAGAAGTACCCGAAGGAATAGAGGCGTACTATGAGAAGATAGATGCTTTCATGGAAACAGTGCAGGCAAAGCAACGGGCGTGAATATCGTAGTTACGATTTCACTTTCTCCAATTTCGTTATTCGTTGTTCGTGGTTGTAAATATCAAATTCTAGTTTCTCTGTAGCGTTCAGTTGTTTTGTTAGCTGGGCAAGTGACTGAGTGTTCGTTTCTCCTTGTTTTCGGATTTCTTCAATTGATTGCTTGTTTACTAACTCTTGTTGTCGCACATCGTCAATTGACTGCGTAAGTGATTTCGTATTTATTTCTGCTTGCTTTCGTACTTTTGCGATTGACCGAGTATTTTTTTTGATTTCAGTAATAATAAAATCAGCCACCTCACGTATAGTATCCGTTACGGCTATCAAATCCCGTTGCGTCAGTGGTGCATCCAGATCCTTTGATTTCTTAGTAGGCATGGATATAGTATATCACAATGATTGTTCCGCAGTGTGGACGCTATCCGAACCTTTTTCCAGCACCATATTTGACGTATTCTGTAAACAAGAGTACGGTATAGCGTTCCGGTACGTTCATTGAAAACCCATATTACCAAATAGAAAGGGGTCTGCCATGTCGGCAAAGAAACAGACGATTGCGGACCTTCTTTTTGTGGTCCAGATCATCGGTGCTGTGTTGTTTTGCGGAGCTCAATTCCTTCGATCTCTTGTGGATGTTAGGGGTGTCAGTATTGTCCAATTTGGACTAGTGGCAACCTATTTAATCTTTCACTTGGCATTAGGAATCGGTGCGCATCGCGCTCGTCCAAGTCGGCTGACTCGCCAGGCAATAGCTACGTACTGCACGTGGTTTCTCCTGATGATTGCAATTATCGGCGCAGTACTTGCTAACGGGAGTTACCGTTGGAGCGTTCAGGATACAACGACGCTCCTGATTGCACTGGTACTTACGTTGCTGATTATAGTCGTTGGTCATTGGTACAATTTTACAATTGCTAACCCAGTGACTAAGGCGCTCTTAGCAATTACGTACAAATCAGTTCCGCAAGTACTA
>MHHP01000006.1:0-9700 GCA_001817055.1 Candidatus Andersenbacteria bacterium RIFCSPHIGHO2_02_FULL_45_11 | reverse complement strand
ATCCTTATTCGCCTGGGCCAGATTTACATGATGGTTCGCGAAGCTGGTTGGGATCCTAACCGCAAGTGGCTAGGGATCAGCGAAACTGCAAATGGAATAACGTGGGTGATCGCCACAATCGCCTGGCTGTTGTGAAAAATTGATCCTTGAGATTATTAAGACCGTACGGTTCGCTGTGCGGTTTTTTTTCATTGTCCAAAAAGGGATATAAAATTTTATTTATTCCATTTATTTTTTTCGAAGTGGGTTTTCAGCATTGCTTCGATATCCTGTTTGCCATTTCCGCCTTTCAAATATTTTTCACGGCGTCGAGCGTCTTCTGAATACAAAAAAGCTTCGTAGTGAATCAGTATAAAAGGTCTTCGATTTTTCGTAGATCTAACGTACCCTCCTTCATGAGCTTTTATTCTCTTTTTTAAGTCAGGCGTAAAGCCGGTATATAGTTTGCCATCTTTTTTACTATGCAATATGTAAATATAATACATATGTATATTGTAGCTTATTTGAGCTGGTTCGCCCGCTTAGCGGGCGGTAGTATGTTTAGCATGCGGTTCCCACGCTTAGCGTGGGGTAACCGCGCTCAGCGCGGTTCCGGGACAGGGATTCGAACCCCGGTTTTTGGGACCAAAACCCAACGTCCTGCCGCTAGACGATCCCGGAATGCTGCTGATACTACCGAACTATTTGTTTTTGAGCAAGAAAAGCCCTATTTCACCTGCACTCCGAACACTTCTTGGACGTTTTTGAGCAAGTCTGCTTCTTGCAATTCTTTTTGTTCTCGTGTGACTGCGGGCCCTGTTGCGTTTGATTCTAGTAGGCATGTAAGAGCTACGTCCATATCGACAATTGCTTTAATCGCCTGTTGCACCTTGAGCTTATTATCTGGCTTATCAAAAAACGTCTTATGAAGTGGAAACTGCATTCGGATAGTAAGTACGTTTTCGTTCATTATATGAGGGCTGGTGGCGCGCAAAAATGTTGAAGCTACCGGATTGAGCGTGCGTACGTGCTGGATAATTGCCTCCCATGAAGAACGGATTTTTGTGAGGCGTTCATCAGGTTGGGCGTTGGGCGGAGAATTAGGGGTCGAGGATTTCCTCCCCTCGTATGAGGGGAGGGGAACTGCCTGCTTGGCAGGCAGGGGTGGGGTCGTAGTGCGCTCAACACCACTACCCCCTCCAGTCTGCATTTCAGCAGACTGACTCCCCCTCATATGAGGGGGAGAAACTGGCGGCTTCGCACTTGATACGCATGCCGTTAGGATTGCCAGTTCAATTGCAATCATTGGTTCTGGTACATATGCCAAATCCTGGGTTGCAACCAAGAAGGCTCGCATGATCGTAGTTAGGCGGTCTATTTGCCCGTTACCCGTTGTAACTGCTTGTACGGCTGTATCCCTTGCTTGCCTAATTGCCTCGTGCAAGAACTGCTCAACATCAAAGCCGTCTGTATATGCTTTTGTTGCAATTGTAATTGCTGTTGCGGTATCGCTAGCAATGAGGGCAGTAAGAAAGTTTTCAATAAGCTGTGGCGAAGGAATCCCAAGCAAGCCAGATGCTGCTTGTACTGTAAGAGTATCTTCGCTTTGAGAAAGCAACTGGCCTAAGAGCGATTCCGCATCGCGGTAGCAGCCATCGCTTCTACTAATAATAAATGAGATAAGTTCTTCGTCTGCCGTACGATCTTCTTTGGCGAGCAAGTGCTGGATGCGTGCATGCATTTCTTCGTGCGTTGCACGCTTAAATCGAAATAATTGGCAGCGGCTTGCAATGGTCGCAGGAACTTTTTGTAGTTCTGTAGTTGCTAATATAAAGAGCACATGCTTGGGGGGCTCTTCAAGAATTTTTAGGAGCGCAGCGAACGCCGGGCCTGATAACTGGTGTACTTCGTCTATGATATATACCTTGTACTTTCCTAATGTGGGCGATAGCGTTGCTGTATCTCGCAGTGCTCGAATATCGTCGATTCCTCTATTAGAAGCGGCATCTATTTCAATTACATCCAGTGCTCGGTGGTCTTGTAGGGCCACGCAAGAGGTGCATGTTCCGCACGATTCAGCGGTACTTGCCGCACTGCAATTGATTCGCTTTGCGAATACGCGGGCAGTGGTTGTTTTCCCAGTACCTCGGGGGCCCTGGAATAGGTACGCATGGGCAATTGCATCTTTGATGACTTGTTGCATCAAGATAGACGTAATGTGGTCTTGGCCGATAATTTCGGCAAAGGTTGTAGGGCGATATTGGCGGTACAGCGCTGGCATACTCTTCTAGGGTACTTACTTCCCCCTGAAGATCAATAGCTTGCTTCCAAAGAAATTAATAAAGAGTGTAATAACGATGGCCGCTACTTTTGCTGCAAAATCCCTATTATCTCCAAATGTTTGTGCGAAGAAAGGGGTATGGAATGTGAAGAGAGAAACCAAAACTTGGTTTACTGCCCATGTAAATGTATTTAAAAGGAGATACCCCGCTCCCTGCTTAGTCGCGTTGCCTGTGGTGCCTTGGAACGTCCAGTAGCGGTTGATAATAAAATTGCTGCATACCGCAAAAAACACACTTACGTTATTAGCGGCAATAATTTCTGTTCCCCAAATAGTGTATGTAGTGGTCCAGCGGAATATCCGGGTGAGAATACCGAATGTTCCAAAATCAACAACAGCACCGATAGTGCCGGTAATTGCAAATTTTATGAACTGCTTTGCGACTCTCTGGTAACGCTCGGGCAGCAAGCCGATAATGCGGTCTGCAATAAAGGAAAGCATAAAATATTAGTGATGGATTACGTGGTCGACCGCCCCCCACTCGGCATCGCCATGCTCTGGAACCAGCACGGTAACTTCATCGCCTTCTTGGGCGCGATAAAAGGTAACGCTTGCCAGGAGGATTTTGTATGTTTTCTCTGCCGTTTGCACGCCGAAGTTACCAGTATCGTCGACGGTAAGTGTGCCCACAATTCTCTTGCGTTCTACAGGATTAATTTGCTTGTAGAGTAATGCGCCACCTATTTCGATCGTAAGCTTGAGTACATCGCCCTCTACGAGCTTGGACTTTGAGGCGTAATTTGGCGGTACCGGATATTCTTCGCCATCGTTCCCTTGCATGTTTTGCCCATCGAATACGCCTTCAATAACCCGCTCACCTTCTAGTTGAGGCAGAGACACTTCATCTGTGGCAAGGCTTGGGATTTTATTGGAAGGGATTTCTTCTTCAAGTGCCTGCCGTACATATTGAATATTTCGCTCCGCATCATCGAGGCGGGCTGTTATAAGTGCGAGCGTACGTGGGTCAAGAGACATAGTGCAAATGTTTGTGTTTGGGCTGTTTTACTAGTTTCATACTATACTACAGTATACCCTATGTCACGTACCCGCACGATATGGCTTTTAATTGCCATAGTTGCCCTTGCAGTAGCGCTACGGTCATACTATATAACACTACGAAGTGTCTGGTTTGACGAGTCCTTTACCTGGAGGCTTATCCAGTTTCCAGTTGCTGATCTTATAGCGCGTACCGCTGCAGACGTTCATCCGCCCCTCTATTATATATTGGTGAAAAGTTGGGCTGTGGTATTTGGTTCATCGGCCCTTGCCCTGCGGTCGTTCTCTGTGCTGTGTGCGGCTCTATCTATAGTAGGCGCATATGTATTTACATCCGAGGCCTTTCGATCAAAACGAGCAGGCATAATTGCAGCCGCATTTTTAGCGGTATCTCCATGGGTAATTGCGTATGCAGGGGAAGCAAGAATGTATACCTTAGGGATGACGTTTGCCTTGTTCTCTTCATTTGCACTTATACGCGGAATCCGAGCGCAATCATTTAGATGGTTTGCAGTATATGGAGTATTGGCTGCAGCATTCTTCTATGTTCATTACTACGCCCTATTTACGATAGCGGCCCAAGCGCTTGCCGTGCTTATAATCCTTCTTTGGCAAACGAAGGGCAGGGTTGGGGAAATTATCCAAGACCGCTCATTGTGGGCAGCGCTATGTGGGGGTATGTTGGCGCTCATCTTGGTTGCCCCATGGGTTCCGCGCTTCTTGGCGCAGCGCTCTCAGGTACAAGAAGCGTACTGGATACCTCGCCTTACAATCCTCTCAGTTCCGGATACGCTGTATAGAGTATTTGTGCCCACGAGCACCTTGCCTGATCGCTCAGGGCTAATGGCAATAGTTCTGGTGCTGCCACTTGTGCTGACGATTTTGATTTGGTTGCTTCTTGGTTTTTGGCGAAAGAGCGATACACGAGACGGTTCGTATCTTACGCTTGTACTGGCGTTAGTACCGTTTATGCTGGGGATCGGAATTTCGTTAGGCTCAAGAAGTTTATACAATGACCGGTTTTTTGCGTTTGCAGGAATTTTTATTTTTATCGCATTGGCAGCTCTTGTAGACCGTATTTCATACTCGCGTTTTCGTACAGGCGCTGTGGCAATAGTCCTTATTTTTTCTATATGGGCGCATGCGCGTTCTTGGAACGAACTAGATATTGCACATTCCCCTGGCGTGCACGGCGCCATGCAATATATTGCGCATCATCGGGGAATCGACGATAAAATACTTGTAAGCTCGCCCTATATCTATTTCCCGGCAGCGCATTATATGAAGGAAGAATTCCAGGCGGATCAAGCAGTGCGTTTGTACTCTGCTGATGGAAAGCTCTCGCATTTTAGCGGTGCACCTATTGCAGTTGCAAGCGATGTGGCAAGTGCGCAAGATATTTCAGAATATAGAGAAGCAGTATGGGTGGTTGATACAACAGGATTTACAGAGCAACCGTTTGCTGCGCCTGCAAACTGGCACGAGCTATCAAAAGAAGTGTTCCCTGAGGTATTTGTACACCAAGGCGATATTGTAGTGCGTCAGATGCGCGTTTTGTAGTACACGCGGTTTGGGATTCGAAGATCGATATATTGAAGTGTTTGTTGCTCGTCTTGTGTTACGGTGTGCTCTAGTAGCCGCTCTAGTACTTCTAGTTGAGTGCTTGCAGGCCTCGTAGTGTCCATTAAGATATTCCAGTTACGATCCAGAAAAAAATGAACTTCTCTGGCAGCGAGCGAAGGGATTTTCATTTCGACAACTTGTGCATGTGCAATATCTGGCATCTTCTTCTGCACCTCTGCTATAAATGCCACAAACGCTTCGTCTATTGCAGGCGCACCTAATGTAACCCGCGTATCTGGATCTGTGTTTTTTACGATTGGCAATACGATGCCCGGCAAGCTATCGAGGGATGCTGCTTCATACGCAATACCGCTTGCATCAACAAAATAGTACGAACCATTTGAAAGCAAGAGAAGCACAGGAGTTTTTTCTTGGACAATGATTTTAAGCGTACCTGGAAGTTTGCGCATAATATGAACATTTTGGAGCTGAGGAATATCTCGTTCTAACGAGCCTGCGAGAGAATCTGTTGCAAGGAAAAGGATATTTTTACTTTGCACTTTCTGTGCAATAGCGCGGACTTGCTCCTCTGTTCCTGGACGTGCATCTACGACAGTAATTGCAGATATCGAAAAAGTTTGGGTGAAGAACAGTAGCCACGCAAACAGTAGAATAGGCCCCAATGTAATGCATGCTAAAAAAACGACTGATGACCACTCTAAGAGTTGGCGACGCAATGGCTGCCAGCGCATGCGGCTCATGGCGACTTAACGGTTAGGAGATAATTGCCGAAATGGCACGTACGGTTGCAAGGCCTCAGGGATTGCAACAGAGCCATCCGGCTGTTGGTGATGCTCAATAAGCGCAATAAGAAGGCGCGAGAGTGCGACGGCCGTCCCATTGAGCATGTGCGCCTTTTCTGTGCTGCCTTCAGCGTTGCGATACCGGATATTGAGGCGTCTTGATTGGTAGTCAGTGGTATTGCTTGTAGAATGTGTTTCTCGGTATTTGCCTTCGCTCGGGATCCACGTTTCAATATCATATGTTTTTGCAGATGGCGAACCTAGATCCCCTGCTGCAAGCATTATAACTCGATATGGAAGCTGCAGAGAATCCATAATACTTCTCTGTTGGGTAAGTAAGAATTGGTGTTCATCTTCAGCTCTATCGGGTGTTGTAATGCTGAACATTTCCACTTTATCAAATTGATGCAAACGCAATATTCCTTTTACATCCTTGCCGTGGCTGCCTGCTTCTCTTCTAAAGCATGGTGAAAACGCACAGTACCGAAGCGGTAATTGCTCAAGTGGCAAAATCTCATTCATATGCATCGCACCAAGTGATTGTTCGCTTGTTCCGATTAAATACAAACCGTCTTGCGCCTTGTATACTTCGTCTCCGGCTTGGTCTAGATACCCCATGCCAGCCATTGCTTGCTCTCCGATTAACAAAGGAGGCACTACTTGCACAAAGCCTTTACCAGACAGTGTATCTAGTACATATGAAGCTACTGCTAATTCCAATCGCGCAAGATCGCCACTCAAGTAGGTAAACCGAGCTCCGGATACTTTTGATCCTCGCTCCATATCAATTCTGTTGCCCATGAGTGTTATGTAGTCTTTTGGAGTTTCTTCTTTTGGAGGTACGGGAGTTTCACTTGTTGCAACCACTTGATAGTCTTCTTCGCCGCCTGGTCGCACGTCGTTGAGGGGAATATTCGGAATCTGTTTCCATAGTGCTGTTCGAGTTGCTTCTGCGTGCGCAAGAGATTCTTCTAGTTGCTTTTCTTCGACTCCAAGTGCCTGCATGGCCGTAATAATTGCTGCTTTATCGTCTTCGCTTGCAGTTGCAATGGCGGAGCTGGATGTTTTTTTCTTTGCTCGTATAGCTTCTAGCTTTTCTGTTGCTTCGCGCCACGCAGTGTCTGCTTCTATAAGAGATGTAACAGATGATGCAGCTACGTTTCGTTTCCCCAGGTCGTCGATTGTTTGTTGGCGTGTTTGCTCGCTGCGTAGCAGTTCTATATCGATCATATTATTCTTCCGTCTTTAAGAGCGGGAATAAAATCGTATCGCGCAGGTGTGGCGTGTTAGTGAGCAGCATCGCCAAGCGGTCAATTCCAAGCCCAAACCCCGCTGCGGGTGGCATTCCGTATTCCATTGCGCGCAAATAGTTTTCGTCAATCACATGTGCTTCTTTGTTCCCGCCATCCCGCTCTGCTTGCTGCTGTTCAAATCGTTCCCGTTGTTCTATCGGGTCATTTAATTCTGTGTATGCTTTTACTAGTTCCATACCGGCAATTACGAGCTGGAACATTTCTGCAATATTTGGATTAGAAGCTTTTTTCTTTGCAAGTGGAACGAGTTCAATCGGATAGTCGTATAAAATGGTAGGGTTGTGAAGTGTTGGCCGTACAACTTCTTTATACAGTTCATCTACCAATTTTCCGTACGTGTCTGCTTCTGGTGGTGTTATGCCATGCTTTTTGAATGCCGCTTTATACACAGCAGGGTCTTTTTCTTGCATCACGTCGATACCTGTACGCTCCTTAATGAGTTCGGTATATGAATACCGTGCAAACGGGCCCTTAAATGAAATAGTGGAATCTCCCCAAGGCACATCGAACGAGCCCGTGATGGCGTGTGCTGCGCCTGATAGTAATTCTTCTGCCATATCCATAAGGTCTTCGTAATCCGCATACGCCCAGTAGAATTCAAGCATGGTAAATTCTGGGTTGTGTGATTTATCTACACCTTCGTTGCGGAAGTTTTTTCCAATTTCGAATACTTTTTCAAACCCACCTACGAGTAATCGCTTTAAATATAATTCAGGTGCAATGCGAAGATATAAATCAGCATCAAGCGCATTGTGATGAGTTGTAAACGGTTCCGCGAGCGTTCCCCCTGGGATGGGCTGTAAAATAGGTGTTTCAACTTCAATAAAATCTTTTTCGGTAAGGTAGGTGCGGATGAAGTGCAAAATCTTACTGCGTTTTCGTGCCACTTCTTTTGTTTCGGGGTTTGCAAGCAAGTCTAACTCGCGTTGGCGGGAGCGCACCTCTATGTCTTTAAGTCCAAACCAGGTATTCGGAACAGGGCGGATGGCTTTGCTCGCCATAAGAATATTCGTAATGAGAATAGTCTTCTCGCCTCTACGGCTAAGGGTTGCAGTTCCTGTTGCTTCTATAAAATCTCCACTATCAACTGCAATAATCTGTTCAAATCGTTCTCCTAGTAATTCCTTGGTTGCCTGGAGCTGAATTTTACTGCTCTCGTCGGCTATATCTAAAAATGCAATTGCCCCGTGAGAGCGTACAGAATTAACTCTACCAAGGAGCATCACCGTTTCCTCGCTTTGTATAAGCGCATCAAATTGCTCAATTGTCTGGGCAATAGTATGGGTGCGGCGTACTTCAGACGGGTACGGCAATTGCCCATCCGCAATCATCTGCGCACGCTTGGATATTCGCTGGGCTCGTATTTCTTCTAATCGCTCTTCAGCCATAAAAATAGTGTATATAAAAACCCAAACAAAAGAAAACCGCTGTTGATGTCCGGCGGCACTTACCAGCTTAGTTTCTTTGTGGTTCCCTTGAAGTTATCGTTCGGAGTAATTGTAAGTTCTTTAGCAGACCCGTTAAACGAAATATTGAAAAACTCAAGAAATCCGCTGTGTCCGAGTATTGCAGGGCTGTTACCATCGTCACTAAACCAAACAGGACCTGGAAACTCGTACTCTACCTCATCGTTCGATAATCGAAGTCGAGTAGCATTCCCTAGAAATAAATTCTCAGTATGATGCTCAAGTCGTCCTTGTACTGAAGATACAATACTCCTATCGATCGTGAGTCCGGTAATAGACTCAACATCAACAAGCGGCAAGATTGTTTGATCTGAACCAGTGTCTACGAGTGCGTTAAAACGAAGCTCACCCGTATGCCCAACTAATATAATCGGAATGATTGGCCGGTAAATAAGTCCAGTCTCAAATCCCGGCACTGGATCTACAAATGATTTTTTGTATGCGAATTTCACGCGTGAAAAGCGGAGCCGCCAAACCGAATACTTCTGTGAGGGACTTTATCTAGCCAAGGAGTTTTTTCACCTTCTTGGAATGCTTTGTTCCGAGCTTCCTGAATTGTTGCTCCGCTACTTACGATTTTAGTTTGGTCGGCATTCCATGCAATCCATTTCCCCGCATACTCAATAGGGACAACGATTTCTTTGACTGTGGGCGCATGTTGCATACCCCCATTCTACCATGACTTAGAAGCGACCGCGATATCCCATATGTAGGCGCCGGGAAACGCTTGGGGTTAACGGTCAAAACCCCAAGCGTTGAGGAGGCGCGCTGGAATCCACGCTAACCTCACCCAGCCTCTCCTTCGTAAGGAGAGGAGCCGACGACGGTTTCTCCCCCTGCCCCGTAAAGGGGCGTGGCCCCCACGGGGCTTTACGCCCGAGGGGGAGTTAGAGGGGGTGGGAGATTCCCTTTCCTTTGTAATACTTCATCGTATTTCTCAGCTTCTCCCAATCTCCCTTATCCGTTAAATATCGCACTGCCCAATAGTGCCATTCACTATACGTTGGCATCCGCCCATACACCTCAAAGAATATTCCGTTCAGTGGCTGCATTTTTTCTATAGAAACTTTTCGTAACTTGAGTTTTTTCACAACTTTCTTCGTCGTTGCTCCAAGCACCTTCCCTTTCTTCGCAGTTTTTATTTCCGTATCACGTCCCGGGCAACAATCCTTTTCGTCTCCTTTGCCCTTCGACTCGCTCCGCTCGCTCAGGGTAAACCCTTCAGGATTATCACTTTTA
>MHHP01000005.1:129-11988 GCA_001817055.1 Candidatus Andersenbacteria bacterium RIFCSPHIGHO2_02_FULL_45_11 | reverse complement strand
TCGAAAAAACGTAGAGGAAAAAGGAACAAGTGTTGTGGACTCTATCGCCGATGTCATTCCGGCCCCCGAGCCGGAATCCACGCGACGTGGGCCCCGGGTCGCTGCCCGGGGTGACGCTCATCGCGTCATTTGGCTGATGGTCCCGCACGCGGTTGTTGATGATGTACTCAAAGAACTTGTGCCGCATTTGAAGCAAGGCGATATTGTTATTGATGGTGGAAACTCGTTCTACAAAGACTCTATACGGCGCGGCGAAGAGTTGAAGAAGATAGGCGTGAACTATTTGGATGTGGGTGTAAGTGGTGGGCCATCTGGCGCACGTAGAGGCGCATGTTTAATGATTGGTGGAGATAGGGCAGCGTATAAGCAAGTGGTTGGACTATTTTCTGACTTGGCTCTTGCAGGCGGCTATGATTATATGGGCGAACTTGGAGCCGGGCACTTTGTAAAGATGGTACACAATGGTATTGAGTACGGAATGATGCAGGCGCTTGCAGAAGGATTTGCCGTGCTGAAAGAGTGGAGGGGTGAGCTTGATCTTGAACGTATCGCGCATTTGTATGGCAATGGCAGCGTGATTGAATCTCGTCTTGTGCATTGGCTAAAGGATGCATACGCAATGCATGGAATGGATTTGAAGAATATTTCTGGCAGTATAGCGCATAGCGGTGAAGGCAAGTGGACGGTAGAAGCTGCACAAGAGCTCGGCATTCCGGTGCCTATTATTGAGGGCGCTTTGCAATTCCGCGTAGATTCAGCAGATGCTCCAAGCTATACCGGGCAAGTTGTATCGGCACTTCGTAATCAGTTTGGCGGACACAAGGTTAGCTTGTAGTATATTTCTCCCCCTTGGATAAGGGGGAGCGAGAGGGGGTGCGTACGTAGGCTATGAACTGACCCCACCTCGCCTCCCCTCATACGAGGGGAGGAAATCACGCAATCAATTCCTGAAACGCGTCGGTGAGTTGTTTTGCGCGGGCTTGTTCTTCTCGTTTTTTTGTTTGCAAATCTTCATCGGAAATATCTAAAGGCACTGGTGCGTGTAACTGAGTATAGATTTTTATTTTTGGCTCTGTGCCAGATGGCCTGATTGTAAGGCGAGTGTGATGGTCTGAAGATAATTCAAAAATAAGTACGTTGCCTTTTTCTGTGCCTTCAAACTTTTCCCTGTCGATTACGTTTACTATGTTTACTCCCGCAACTTCTTTAGGAGGATTCTCGCGCAATTGTTTCATAATCTTCTGCATATTCTGAAACCCTTCTGCGCCGGGGTAGCTGATGTTATTCAGTGTTTCGGTAAAAATTCCATACTTTTTGTATATCTCGTTCAGTTGCCAGAACAAAGTTTTGCCTTGGTCTTTTAATTCAGATGTCATCTCGCACAACAAAAGCGCGGCAACTGCTGCATCTTTATCTCTGCAATAAGAGCCCTTTAATAGGCCATAGCTTTCTTCACCGCCGAATATAAATGTCTCGTTGCCGTTGTCTTGGTGTTTTCGAATTAATTGCGCAACGTATTTAAACCCAATCAAGATATGGTTGTACATAGTGAGCCCAAAATCTGCGGCAATAGCATCTAGTAGGTCAGTAGTTACAATAGTTCTAACTACGAAGCTCCCACCCCCTCTAACTCCCCCTCGGGCAGGGGGAGAAATGCGCGATGCGACATGGTATGCGGCAAGGGCTGCTATCTGGTTGCCCGTGAGGAGCTTGTATGTGCCATCTGTATCTGGAGCCACTACACCTAAGCGGTCTGCGTCCGGGTCTGTGGTAATTGCAATATCTGCATGGAGGCGTGTTGCATACTCTGTCACCATTTCGCTTGCCGAAGGTACTTCTGGATTTGGAATGTTATTTGGAAGATTTGGAAATGTTCCGTCTGGGGTTGCTTGTTCTTCTACTATTGTTACATCTGTAAAGCCAGCATGCTGCAATACTTTTTTCACGCTTGTTATTCCGGTACCGTGGAGCGGAGAGTACACGATCTTTGCAGTTCTGCTTGCTGACATGGATTCTTGGGTAATTGCTGTGATGTATGCGGCGTCGACTTCCGCGCCAATAACAACGATTTCGCCACGTGCTCCCACCCCTGCCTGGCCGGCAGGCAGGCCCTCCAACTCCCCCTTGGTAAGGGGGAGAGACGTTACTCTACTAACTGCTTCCATGATTCCCTTATCGTGCGGAGGAACTATTTGTCCGCCATCGCTCCAATATGCCTTAAATCCGTTATCTGCGGGTGGGTTGTGGCTCGCACTGATTACAATACCCGCCGCTGCATTGAGGTGCCGTACCGCAAAGGATAACTCTGGCGTTGCCCTAAATGAGTCGAATAAATATGTTTTGAACCCATTTGCAGAAATAATATTCGCAACGTATTCTGCAAATTCTCTAGAAGTAGTTCGCGTATCGTGCGCGATTACAATGCCATCCGTTTTCGCGGACTCTCCAATCTGTGTGCTCAGGTAGTCGCATAGGCCTTGTGCGGATTCGCCAATTGTTACGCGATTAATCCGATTGCTTCCAATTCCGACAGTGCCTCGCCTTCCACCTGTCCCAAACGGAACGGTGGTAAAGAAGCTGTCTTCGAGCGTTTTCCAGTTTTCTTGCGCTACGAGCTGTTCAAGCTCAGTTTTGTATTCGGCATATTTTGACTCCGTGAGCCATGCGTTAATGTTCTTCTGCGCTTGTGCAGAAAGATTGCTATTCGTCATAAGGCTAATAGGTGCTTAATATTTGTATAAGTTCTTGTTGAATATTTGGTGATGCAATCAAGATGTCGTTCATACCTTCGGTTTCATGAGTGAGGGGATTACCCGCAAAATCACTCACCAGTGCTCCGGATTCACGGGCAATGATGTTTGCCGCTGCACAGTCGTAGAACTTGCAGTCGTTTATAATAATGCCATCTAATCTGCCACACGCAGAGTATGTGATAGCTAGTGCCGCTGAACCCATAACGCGCGCTGAGCGCACTTTTGGTGTGATAGCAGTATATATAGATGTATGGCGAAGCTTTGATTCGACAGATGATCCTCGGCCAAGCGCGAGAACACTTTTTTCTAGTGTATTGGCATTGCTCGACGTGATGGGGGTACCGTTGAGCTGCGCACCTTTGCCAGCCTGGGCAGCAAACAGCTCGTCGTGAATTGGGTCGTAAATCACTCCGAGTATTGGTTGGTTGTTCTTAAATAGTGCAACGGAAACGCAAAAAAATGGTAATCCTTGTGCAAAGTTGGAAGTGCCATCAAGCGGATCAATAACCCAAAGGTACTCTGACTGCGTTTGCGTGAGCCCTGCTTCTTCTGAAAAAAATGAATGATCTGGAAATTCTTTTTTTAAAACCGAAAAAATTGCAAGTTCAGCCGAGGTATCTGTTTCGGTAACTATATTATTAGCATCTTTGTACGTTACCGTTGGCAATACTGAATTTACAAAGTTTGTTCTAATAACTTCTCCGGCATTCTTTGCTGCTTGTATTGCTGCGTCTATCATAGTAGGCCCATAACTTCTTTTACCTGATGCAATGTGGAGTTCGCAATTTGCTGTGCGCGATGCATTCCGCGGCCCAAGGTAAACCGAAGATCGGTATCGTCTTCGCGCAGCGTTTTATATTTTTCTTGTATGGGGGAAAGCGCGGTAATAATAACTTCCGCAAGGGATTCTTTAAAGTCTTTATACCCTTTGCCTTCAAATGCTTTTTCAATATCCTGATCTTCTTTTTCGCTGAATGCTTTGTAGATCGCAAGTAAATTCTGTACGGCAGGCCCGCTCTTTTTGAATGAGAAGATAGGGTCGGTATCTGTTACGGCGCTGGCAATCTTTTTACGAATCACCTCTGCGGTATCAGTAAGTGCGATGTATGTTTTTTCGCCGTCGCTCTTACTCATTTTCTTTTTCGGATCTGTAAGTGACATAATGCGCGCGGTTTCTTGGGGAATATATGCCTCGGGCATTGTAAGCACCGGGCCATATTGCTTATTAAACCGCTCTGCAATATCACGAGCTAGTTCAATGTGTTGGACTTGGTCTTCGCCCACTGGTACCACGTTTGTGTTGTAGAGCAAGATATCTGCTGCCATTAAAACGGGATAGGAAAACAGCGCTAGTGAGATTGCATCTTTTGAAGACAGCTTTTTTGACTTGTCTTTAAATTGCGTCATTCGCGTTACATTCCCATACGGAGTAACCGTTGATAACAGCCATGCTAGTTCCGTATGCGCAGCTACATGAGACTGCACGAATATAATGCTTTTTTCAGGATTAACTCCTGCAGCCAAGTACATTGCAGCAGCATCAAGGATGCGGTTTTGCAGTTCTTTGGGTTCATACGGAACAGTAATTGCATGCTGGTCTACAACGCAAAACAGAGCAGTATTGTTCTCTTGGAGCCGCACCCATTGCTTAATAGCACCTAAATAGTTGCCAATATGCAAGTTCCCAGATGGCTGGAGGCCGGAAAAAATAGTCTTATTAGACGGTAGATTTTGAGCCATAGAGTAACGGTAGCACGGTTTTTAGTTAGTTGTCATGCAAAAGTTCCCCTCTCCCGTTCTGGGAGAGGGCGGGGGTGAGGGGTCGGCGAATCGCAACTACGCCCCTCATCCGCGCTTTGCACAAAGGCAAAGCTAACCTTCTCCCAGAACGGGAGAAGGGATCGCGTTCTACACTTCCACAATCACCGGCAACACCATGGGTCTGCGTTCTGTTTTTTGGAAGAGGTAGGTTCCAATGTCGTCTCGGACAGCTTCTTTTACGTGTGCCCAGTTTTGTTCTGTGGAATGTTGCTTGCTCAAGTGCTTCGCAATAACAAGGCGAATTTGTTCGCGGGTATCTTTGATGAGTTGTGGATGGTCTTGCATATAGATGAATCCGCGAGAAACGATATCGGGCTGGCCGATGATCTCTCCGCTTCGGCCATCTACTGTGGCAATTACTACAACCATTCCTTCTTTTGCAAGTTCTTGGCGATCACGAAGTACTACGTGGCCAACATCTCCAACACCAAGTCCGTCTACCATAATGTGTTTGATGTCGTATTTTTCTTTTGTGATACGTGCTTTGTTGTCGACAATTTCTACAACTTCTCCGTTTGCGGGAAGCAGAGCGTTAGATCGAGGGAATCCGTTACCAACTGCCATCTTTGCATGTTCTGCGCGGAAGCTGAAGTAGCCATGAGCGGGGATCAAGTATTTTGGCTGAGTGAGATTAATCATGTGCTGCAAGTCGTCTCTGTGGCCGTGTCCACCAGAATGGATGTCCATCATTTTGTAATGGATTACTTCTGCACCCTGGCGGTAAATTTGGTCTTTAACAAGCTGTACGGATGCTTCGTTTCCTGGAATAACAGAAGAAGAGAAAATGACGACGTCTCCTGCGTTAATTTCAAGGCTACGGTGTTCTTTGTTTACAATACGCATGAGTACTGCGTTATCTTCACCCTGTGCTCCGGTGCAGAGTACGAGTACTTTGCCTGGTGGTAACTTGTTAGACTCTTCAGGGGTTATAACGGATTCTTTTCGGTAATCCATGAATCCGATTTCTTTTGCAATTGCGACGTTGGTTTTCATGGAGTATCCATCTACTGCAATTTTACGACCATGTCGCTCTGCGATAGAAACCATCTGTTGCAAGCGGTCGATCATAGATGAGAACGTTGCAGTAATAATCCGTTGATTTGGATGTTCTGCAAAAATCTTTTCCAAGTTTGTTTCAACCGTTCGTTCCGAAATGGAATGCCCTTCACGCTCTGCTCCAGTGGAATCTGTATAGAGGACGGTAATTCCTTTTTTGCCCAGTTCTTGCAAATGCGCTTCATCGGCTGGTAAGTCGTTTACCGGGTTGGTGTCGAATTTAAAGTCACCGGTGAAGGCGATAGAGCCCGCAGGGGTGCGCACCACAACTCCGAATGCATTTGGTACGGAATGGTTTACGTGGAAGGTTTCAATTTCAAATTTTCCAAGCCGGAACACTTCTTTGCGTTTTACGATGTGTACTTTTGGCTTTGCGTAGTTAGGAAAGTCAGCCTGGCGTTTTTCAACCAGACGCATCGTAAATTCAGATCCATATACAGGGGGGTTTCCAAGTTTTGGCAATAAGTGAGGTACGCCGCCAAAATGGTCGTAATGGGCATGGGTGACGATAACTCCTTTAATGTTTTTCTCTTTGCCTGCAAGAGGGGAAATGTCGGGAATGATGTAATCAATCCCATACATATTTTCATTGGGGAACATGAGTCCGATATCAATGACGACGATGTCGCCTTTGTATTCTACGGCTGCACAGTTGCGGCCAATTTCTTCAAGGCCTCCGAGTGGCAATAGGTACATTCCATCTGGATTTCTTGGTGGTTGTTTTACGATTGGAGTATCAAATACACGAGGCGGTCCGAAATGAATGCCGGAGCTTTTCTCTCTGCGGAAGCTGCCTTTTGCGCCTCTGTTGCCAGATCGGCCGGTGTGTCCGCCTGGGCGTCGCCCGCCAGTTCGGCCTGCGGGTGCGCCTTGCCCTGGGCGGTTATGGTTAGAAGCTAAAGCAACCCTTCGAGGGGCTGGTGTTTTTGGTGCAACAGAAGACGGCGCAACTGGCGCGGTTACTGGTGCTTTTGGCCGCACTGGTGGCGGCGTCGGGATCGGTGACATATATATAATTGTCGTTACGAATAAATAATAAGATAAAATGTATACACCTAACGGTTTTGAGAATAGTTCGCAAATGGAATGCAGTTCCGAAATATGGCTCAACGACGCTAGATTATTGGTCGGATACAGGAGGGATTACTGAAGATGGTAGCAGATATGGTGAAAAAGTCAAATTTTATCGGCTCGGAGCCTGTTTTTATGCTGGTACTGATGTGGCTGATGGAAGATGCCCATGTGTGCGACTAAATGCGTCTTCTGCTTGTTTTAGAAACGAGCTCGCCTCTAGAATTTCAATCAAAACAGGCACATTGTTATGTGTAAAATGGACGACAATATTGCCAACCTCTTTTGCGGAATCGATAGGCGCGTCTTTGCTGATTTCTAGTGTAAGAACATCAGCTTCTGGTTCGTATGAGATTTTACTTTCTTTTTTCATAAGATGATTTGCGTCCTGGGTAGAATGTAATAATAACCTTTATCCTACCCTCTCTCTTATACACTACCCGCAGCACGTGAGTATCGTCAATCGTTTTTTGTGCGATGTGCAGAGGTAGGCGGGAGTGGTCTATTAAGTCCGGCTTTAATACGGCGTTGGTCACTTGCCTTCTAGTTACAAGAAAACTATGTTTTTTGAGTATTGCGAATTTCTCTTGGGCATGTTTTGTAAAACGCAAAAGCATACATAAAGTATACTCCCTTATTGGTGGGGATGAGAGGACTTGAACCTCCACGGACGTGAGTCCATAGCGTCCTGAACGCTACGTGTATGCCATTTCACCACATCCCCGTGGGTATACTCTACTTTCTACTTGTCTACCTCTCTACTGTCTAGCGTTCTGCGATTTTTTTCAACTTTGCTTTGAAGTCTTCAACACCCTTAACCGGAATCGGATCGGTATTGTAGTTTAGCGCGAGGTGGTGGGTAAGCCAGAGGCCGAAGACGACAGCGTACGAAATTTGCTCCAAAAGTGTTTCGCCTTTTACTGCTATTTCCGTAACGCCAACTCCCCATTCTTCATACATTTGTTTTGTGACATCCATGCGAACACTTACTTGGGGGTGATCTGTTGCTGTCCGCAAAAATACTGCGTGGAATACTGCTTGAGGATTCGTCATGCCTACCATTTCGTTGTGGTTGAATTCTGGAAATTCGTTCCAAAATGCTGCTGTTTTTGCATTTTCATTTGTTTGGATCTTCATATTCTTTGCAGCAAATCCCATGATGTCTGCTGCATAAAACACAGGCGTTTTTCCTTTTAGGGTATCTGCGAGCGCTTTTGCAGGGGCTTCAAGTCCTGCAACTTCTGCATCAATCATATCTGCTGTTTTCTGGAGTTCGCTTGAAATATTTTGTGCAAGGTTGCTGTTGGCAAGCGCTGTTACAAGGCCGGTAAAGCTTGCGAAGAGCGTATGGCGTGGTTGCATGCCAGGGTAATCAATTAATGATACTGGCACGTTGTCTCGTTTTGCTAGTTCTAATAGCTTACCACCAGACGTATTGGCCAGCGTATACTGGTTTTTCTTTGCGCCCGCCAATTCGGCGGGCAGGTCTTCGTATGCAGATAGTGCTTCTTCGGTATTGCCAGAGTATGAGCTGATGATAGTAAGTGGCTTCTTCCCAAATATGTGAGGCAAACTGTAGCTTCTGTGAACGGTGAGGGGGACTGTTGTGAGGTCTAGCGCATTTAATAAGTCTCCCGGATGCCCACTTCCTCCCATGCCAGCCAATACAATGGAGTCAAATTCTCCTTCTACTTTTACGTCTTTATTCACGTCTAATGAATGACGAATTTGATCGCCTTGTTTGAGAATAATATCGCGCATTTCTTGGGACATAGAATTTTTTTAAATTATTATTTCTTCTTTTGTCATTCCCGCGAAGGCGGGAATCCACGTTGACGTTTGGATCCCCGGGTCAAGCCCGAGGATGACAACGTTGAGATTATTCTACGGCCTTAAACCCGAATCTTCCATAGAACTTCGGTAGCTGGCCATCATTCTTTTCTGGATCGCAATTAAGGACGCCGAATTGTATATCTGCTTGTTTTGCTTCTTGCATTATGCGGTCCATAACCGCAGAGCCCACGCCTTGCTGGGTATGTGCTGGGTTTGTAATGACATATTCGATGAGCCATATGTTTCCAATTTCACATACTGCTGCAGAGCCGAGATATGTTTCTTGTTCATCGACTGCAACTGCGAAATATGACGCACGTTGCATAATCTGCATATATTTCCCGTGTGTGCGGAATGCTTGCCAGAGAACGTCGTCGTATTGCTTTACTAATTCTTCTTTCTTCCAAAATTCCTGTGTCGTCAGAAAAAGCGTTTGATGCGTTGTTTCTTGTTTTTGGTATTCATTTGGATTCGCGACCATTAAGATGTCCATATATTTAGCTTCGTTAGCTTTTAGCTTCATTAGCTATATAGATACTACGAAACGTAAGAAAAAGAAAAGCCTCGCAGGTTAAGTGTGAGGCGATGTGATAACGATGGGGTTTGTAAACGCTTAATCAGAAAGCATTTTGAAGATGCGATATTTTTTGTTTTTTACGCGCATGCTCCTACTTCCTTCCTTAATATCGTTGAAAATATATCTGTATTGTCCACCAAACGCAACGTTTTTGAAGGCGGCATCAACGGATCTCGTGAATCCATTATTGGTGGGAACGTTGTCTGGTACGATTCCAAGGATTGTTTCCAGATCTCTTCTTATGATTGGCTCATTATTCCGATCCTTCATACATTGTATGAGTTTTCTGTGAATGTCCTTTTCCCAATTACATTTCAGAAGAAAGTCCCAATCTTCGGAATCAATGTTAGCGCTCCATTTTGCTCTCCACTCATCTCGCAGTGACGCTGTTTTTGGAAGGACAACGTTGCTCAAAATCGATTCGTTAACAGCAGAGGCGATGGTAAGGGAGAAATAGATAACTTCTCCAGTTTTGAGAAGCTGAGTTTCCGCAGTCCATTGTCGAAGGTGTTGCTTCAACTCTTCTTGTTTATCGGCGAGTAGTAAAAAGCGGTTCATGCTTATTTTCCTTGACTGATTTTTTTGTTTCGTACCCCACATCTGGAAACTAGAGAAGGATCACTTAAGGCCAGGTGCGGGGTACGAAACGGTGAATTTTCAAATGTGCTCCGGTACGTTAGACACTAACTCGATATATTAAACCCTAAGTTATAATTTGTCAAACGCGCTTGGATGTGCAATATGAAGTATCAATATATTGCTTCTATACGTCGTAAGGAGGCGATTCCAGGAAACGCCTTGGAACTTAGATGTTTGTAGCTTATACTTGCCTACTGACAGGGCTGTTAGCTTGTAGCGTATAGGACCTAGATTTTTTGCTTTCTTGCTTAAATCGTGATATAATTTGCTTATGAGCAAACAGGAAATACAAAAAGCAGTATGCAAAGCAATTGAGAACATGCCGCATAAGGATGCTATTCGTCGTATTCGCTTATTCGGTTCCCATTTACATGGGGACGCAACTGCGGATAGCGATGTTGATTTGTTAGTTGATTTTGAAAAAGACGCTGGTATTGGCTACTTTGCACTTTATCACATTGAAGAAGCCCTCAAGAAAGAGCTAGCTTCTGAAGTTGATCTTGTTACGCCAAAAGCATTGAGTGAGTTTTTTCGTGATAAAGTAATTGCCGAAGCGCAAGTATTGTATGAAAAAAGACTCAACTAGAGATCCAGTCCTAGTACAGCACATTTTGAAAGCAGTTGGACTGATCGAAAGCTATGTTACCGATAAAAGTTTTTCTGATTTTCAAGACAGTCAACTTTTACAAGACGCCGTGGTACGAGAGCTGTTAATTATTGGTGAAGCCGCAGCCAATCTTAGTGACGAGTTTCGAGAACAGCATCCAGAAGTTCCCTACTACGAGATTATTGGGATGCGCAATACAATGATTCACGGATATTGGCTTGTTGATGAGGAAGTTGTATGGGACGCGTGTAAAAATGACTTGCCAGAGCTCAAAGAAGAATTGTTGAAAATATAAAAGAAAAGCCTCGCTTGTTTAAGGTGAGGCGGTTTTGGGGGATGACATCTTTTGTTGTGCTACCAGGAGGAAGTGTGAAACTGAACTTCGAGGCTTGGACTTTTTGCCAATTCTCTGATCACTATTTCTACCTTGGTGGTAATATCAATCGTTGCCATTCGGATTGAGTCGGGCCCTTCTTCCAACCCATATCCGGGCATGGTATGGTCGTATGAAGAAATGAAGCAGATCGCCTGGGCGTCACCTACGATTATTGCATTAGTGACGGTGACACTCTCGATATGTTGGATTGCGGGCTTTCTTCCAGAAGATTGTGCGATCGCACCTAGTTTTTTGAGTCTTTCAACGAGTTCGATTGGGTTTATCCCCAAATCTCCAAATGGCAGCAACACTGTAATTTGCATAGCATAGGTCCTTTCGATGAGGGGCGTATTCGGCTTTGAGGGAACGATCGGAACTCGGGGTAACGAATATGTTTACGCCAAGATGCCCTGCCTTGTCAAAAGCGCTCTACTTTCTACTCTCTACAAGTCTGCCGTCTACTTGAGTCGTCGATATCCTTTTTGTGTCTGTTGCTCCTCCACGATATGTGCTGCTGCTCCGATCATACGGGGGATGATGAATAGTGCCATTCCATAGGCCGGGTCAATTCCGAGCTCCAGCATTGCAGCAGCAGCGGCGCCATCAATGTTTAAAGGTAATTGAATCCCTTTTTGCTTCTTGAGTTCGCCTTGCATATTGTACGCTTTTTTAAAATAGGTACATTTGAATTTGAGCTGTTTTGCTCGTTTGAATATAAGCGTTGCTCTCGGATCTTCCTCTTTATATATTCGATGCCCATATCCGGGTAGAATCTTTTTCTGTGCAAGATATTCCGTAACAATCTCTGCAGCTGATTCTTTTTGTGAAAGAAGATGTGCTGCTGCCTCAATTGCACCGCCGTGTTTGGTTCCCACTACAAGCGCACTTGTGGCCAATGCTGCGTTCATTGCGTTTCCTGTTGATGCAGAAATACGAGGAACGAAGGTGGAGGGAGATTCTACGCCATGCTCAACCATCGCGACTAAAATCGTATCAAGAAGTGCGCGCTGATCTTTAGTGGGTAATTTTCCACGCCAAAGCAGCATAATCATATCCGCGACAGTTGCTCTTTTTACAAGAGACGATAACGATTTTCCTCTAATAAAATGTTCTCCATCTTTATTAG
>MHHP01000005.1:0-109 GCA_001817055.1 Candidatus Andersenbacteria bacterium RIFCSPHIGHO2_02_FULL_45_11 | reverse complement strand
GTAAGTGATGGCATAGAAAAGTGGTTAATAGTTCTTCTTTTGTTTACGCACCCCACCCAGCCCTGCCTGCCCGGCAGACAGGCTCCCCTTGAAAAGGGGAGGAGTCGAC
>MHHP01000004.1 GCA_001817055.1 Candidatus Andersenbacteria bacterium RIFCSPHIGHO2_02_FULL_45_11 | reverse complement strand
AGTTTTCAGCTATCCCTATCGTACCGCTCAAGGTGTCTTATGTTTTATGCACTTGGAAGGTTAATGTACCAAATTGTTATAGCTAAAGATGGGAGATTACGGTACAATGGAAGTATGCAAAAAGAGAAAATCATCCAAATGCCTGCTATAGACGAGGGGAAATATAGGGGTGAGTGGCTTGCGCTAGAACAGGAAACTCGCAAAGTCGTAGCTCATGGAGTGATTCTGAAAGATGTATTAAAGGAGGCAGAGGAAAAAGGTTACCACGATCCAATTATTCATGGCGTTCCAAGTTCAGATATTCACTTTATTACGATTGAGTAAAAGGCTAGAAAGATATGAAAATTGAATACACTCCTGCTGGAATTGGGTCAACGGTATCAAAACCATATGTGTCGTTGATTATGTGTAGTCAAAACAAGCGGATATATGTTGATGGGCTGATTGATTCTGGATCTGATCACAATTTGTTTAGTATTGTCCTTGCTGAATCATGCGGAATCGATTTGCGACACGCTGCCAGGGTAAGCGTTGCCGGATTTAATCATACAGGTAAGAAAAATAAAGGATACTTGGTACCAGTAAAATACGTACTAGATAATTACGAATGGGTTGGAGATACGGTATTTGTGGAAACAGAGCAACCACATGGCTTTCTAGGGCAAGCAGGATTTTTTGATGCGTTTAATATCTTGTTTTCTTATAGCCACGAAACTATTGAATTAAATCCTGTATCGGCTCAAAAAATAGATCTTCTTAAATAAGAGTCCGGGGAATAGGAGTTGAACCTATCTTGAGGGATTTACAGTCCCTTGCATAGCCGATCTGCCATCCCCGGATATATTCTATTATTACATAATCTTACAAAAGAGCACCCGAGTTGCCCGTAAATTCGGCGGGTCCGCCGTGCTGCTTGAGGGAGTTACCCTGCACCACCTTGGATGCAGGGCAGGCACTCCCATGCATAGCCGATCTGCTTGCCGTGAACTCAACGTAGTTCACGGTCATCCCCAGGTATGTACCTACTTTATATTTTTTCACTAAGAAAGCAACTTTTTGTAGCCTTGAGCCTTTAGAGAATCTCGAAGCATTTGTTGTAGGCTCGATTTTCCTTTACTGGTTTTGAAGTATTGCTCTCTTCGTAACGCGTCGGTTTGAGAATAGTGAGCTTCATAATAAATCAATTCCAAAGGGCGACGATTAGCGGTAGAAGAAACCTTCCCCTTCATGTGGGTAGAGATTCTTTCCTTCAGATTGTGGGAATAACCAATATACAGATTGTTATCTTTTTTGCTTATCAAAACATATAGATAATACATGCAATCTATTATACCAAAAAGTAGTTTTATCCCGCACCGCGTTGGGTGCGGGACAGGCAGTCCCTTGCATAGCCTTTTCTGCCTGCCGTGAACTCAACGTAGTTCACGGCCATCCCCGGATATGCTGCATAGTATGAATTAAAGAGCCCTTGAACACAAGATGGCGCAAAAGCTCGATAACCTTGCGACATCCCGTCGGATTTTTCTTTATGCTAGTTCTTTTTTGAGCTCTTCCAGCTCCTCAGCTACTCCCTTTTCTACCACTTTGTTATCCATGCGTTGCGCAATAAAGAGAAGCTCTTCCCTTGCCTGTATATTTTTAGCATCTACGTTACGTACGTGCTGGAGCGCTTCGATTGCTTGAGTAAATCTTCCTGCATTCAACGCTGCGTGTCCTAGCTGTGCATACGCTTCACATATGCTATTATCAAGCTTAATAACTTGCTGAAAAATCTCCATGGCCTCTTCCCATGATTGCCGACCAATTGCAGCATTACCCAGAAGCACATACGCCTTTGGATCAGATGCATGCTTCATGATGTATGGGACAAGAATATCTTCCGCCGTATCAAAATGCTTATTCGCAATTTCATTTGCTGCTTTTTCTAGCGGAGTTTCGGGTATATCGCGTCGTGCGATTTTCGACATCAAACTTACCTTCTCTGGCTTCTCGGTATCGGGCGATGTATGGCGAACCAAGCGAATTGCGGGAGTTACAACACCTATTGGCGCCTGCTCACTAGATGACTTTGCAATATCTTGCCGCAACTTTGCAATACGATTCCTCGCATCCGGAATTCGCTTGCCAATATTGCCACCAAAAGCTACAGCACTCTCTTTTCCCTTCTGGGCAAACGCTGCAATTTTTTCTTTTAGCCCTGCTCTTGGCATTTCGATAGTACGTGCAGCATCGCGTATTTGCACCGCGCTATTTTTTACAGAATGGGCTGCGTGCACAAGACGGTTTTTTACCAGCTGAACACCTTTAGTGCCCGGCCCTAGCAGCGACTCCTCATGGACAGGTGCGCCCGCCGCAACTTCGGCATGGATCTGCTGCGTTAATTGGGTATTCCGCAACCTCAATACAACTCGGGAAACAAGAACAATAATTCCACCGAAGGATATAAACAGGGCAAGTGGTGGTAATACGTCGTACAGCATGAGGGATTAGCGATAAGTGTACCAAAAGCCCCTGGCATGCGCCAAGGGCTTTTTCACTGACTTATACACTTTTATATCGACAGGCGAACAAATTCCTTTATGGAAATGTTTTCTCCAATTTCTTGCACAGCTTCGGCAACCAGTTGTTCAATCGTTTGCTTCGGATTTTTCACATACGGCTGAGTCAAAAGCGCACGCTCTTCGCGAAACTTTTTCAGCTTCCCTTCCACAATTTTTTCAAGCATTGCGGCCGGCTTCCCTTCTTTTTCGAGCTGCTTTAGAGCAAACTCTTTCTCCGCAGCCACGTCTTCATCCTTCACATCTTCAGGACGAACTACAAGAGGGTCATTTGCTGCAATATGCATTGCGATATTCTGGGCAAGTTCTTGGAATTTCTCGTTCCGAGCAACAAAGTCGGTTTCGCATACCAGCGATACAAGCACAGCAATTTTCTTGGTTGTGTGCATATATGCGCCAATTACGCCCTCGTTCGTTTCGCGAGCAGATTTCTTTGCTACTGTTGCTTTACCCTTTTCGCGCAGCCATACAATCGCTTTTTCCATATCACCAGCAGATGCTTCAAGCGCCTGCTTTGCGTCTACTACTCCGGCGCCGGTGCGGCCACGGAGATCTTTAATTTGATCCATTGTAATCATATATTTTTGTATTATACCGTAAGTTCTTTTCCGCGTGCAGTTGCAATCGCCTTGGCAATTACGCTCGTGATGAGTTCCAAAGATCGGATCGCGTCATCGTTTGCAGGAATCGGGCGAGTTACTAGCTTTGGATCAGAATTGGTATCTGCAATACCAATAACCGGAATCTTCATGCGCACCGCTTCTCGCACTGCAATACGTTCGTCGTGGGCACCCACTACGAAGATAGCATCTGGCAGTGAACGAACGTTCCTTAATCCTTCCAGCACGCCTTCGAGCCGCTCTACTTCTTTTTTGTGAACCGCGCGTTCTTTCTTGGTAAGGGTCGTTGAAACTTTGCTGCCTTCTGTGCGCTTAAGTTCTTGCAGCTTCTCAATGCTCTTTAAAATAGTGGTGAAGTTTGTGAGCGTACCGCCGAGCCATCGTTTCGTGATGTATGGCATACCCGCCGCTTCCGCATATTTGCGAACGATTGCCCGAGCCTGGCGCTTTGTACCTACAAAGAGGATTTGAGCGCTTGGCTTCTTCGCCAAGTCATGCGCAAACTGCGCTGCATTGATAAGGCCCTCACGAGTATGATTAAGATCAATAATCGCAACCTTGCTACGATGCATGTAAATAAACTGTTCCATTCGGGGGTTTCGCTTGCTCTTCTCATGCCCGAAATGAACTCCTGCCTCTAACATTGCTACAACGTCGGGAATGATCCCCTGTATCTCTTGTGATGGTTCCATAGATATATATGCTCCTTAGTTCCTGCGTACCCGCATTTGCCCGATGGATTCCTCATGCCCCGCCAGCCGGCGGGGAGGAGCGGAATCGCTAAAGTATCAGGCTGCGCTCTACGTGTGAAATATTGCTTAATAATAAAGAATACAACGGATGGTACGCTATCTTCTTGCAAAAATCAAGAACTCACACTAGAATGTTGAAATAGCTATGAAAACTGGTATTCACCCAACCTATCACGCACAAATCACGGTAACGTGCTCATGCGGCAATTCATTCGAAACAGGCTCTACGGCAGAAAAGCTTGCTGTTGAAGTATGCTCTGCTTGCCACCCATTCTACACCGGCAAACAGAAGATCGTAGACGCGCAGGGTCGTGTTGATAAGTTCCGCCAACGCCAGATCGAATCAAAAACCCTCCAAGAGACTGCTTCACAAAAAAAATCCAAGAAATCTGAAAAGAAGGCTGACGAAGTTCGGATTTCTAAATAGATTTATTCACGCCCCTGCCTACCGGCAGGCAGGTTCGCCAAAGCTACGGCAACTCTATGAACATTCCTTCCGTAGATAATTTAAAGCAAGAAATAGCAGCGCTTACAGAGCAGCTGGGTGATGTTGCGCTCATGAAGCAGCCCGGCACCATGAAAGAGCTTGCGCACAAACTCAATCGAAATCGCGAAATCTTAGAACATATAGAACTATTACAGGCAATTACACTAGAAACTGCCGCAAACACCTCCCTTCTAGCTTCCGATGATACCGAGATGCAAGCACTTGCCCAAGAAGAAGCAACCCGCCTTGCAGCGGAAGAATCAAAAACAAAAAAAGAGCTAGAAGAGCTCCTGATCCCAGACGACCCAAAAAACAGCCGTGACGTTATACTAGAAATCCGTGCGGGCGCCGGCGGAGAAGAAGCTTCCCTCTTTGCATCAGAATTGCTGCGTGCATACGTCCGCTTCGCAGAACTCCAGGGGTGGCGAGTGTCTTCGGTAGATCCGGGCATCGTAGAAATCTCTGGTAAAGACGTGTACGGACGCATGAAGTTTGAAAGTGGCGTACATCGCGTGCAACGCATTCCGGAAACAGAGAAAATGGGCCGCACCCATACATCCACGGTAACTGTGGCTATTCTTCCCCGGGCTGAAGAAGTTGATATTGAAATTAAAACAGAAGATTTGCGAATCGACACATACCGAGCAAGTGGCGCAGGCGGCCAGCATGTAAATAAGACAAGTTCTGCCGTGCGTATTACCCACATCCCTACGGGAGTAGCTGTTGCATGCCAACAAGAACGCAGCCAGCATAAAAATCGCGATATGGCGATGAGCCTGCTGCGCGCCCGATTACTTGCCGCGAAAGAAGAAGCTGCCCAGAAGAAAGAAGCATCTGCCCGAAAAGCGCAAATCGGCACAGGAGACCGCTCTGAAAAAATTCGGACATACAACTTCCCTCAAGATCGCATCACCGACCATCGTATCAAACAATCGTGGAGCAATATTCCGGCAGTTATGGAAGGTGCGTTTGATCAGATCTTTGAAGATCTACGAGCTGCTGATAAAGAACTGCGTCTGTCCCAGGCAACAAAAAGCGTATGAAAAGTGTGGATAGTGGTTCCCTTCTCCCTAGACGGGGAGAAGGCGAGGATGAGGGGGTATCGTCGCGTGGGCATTCCCCTCACCCCAACCCTCGCCCCAGATGGGGAGAGGGGGGTTACGGTATCTCTGAACTACTCACACTTCTCACAAAGCATCTCACCTCCTATTCCGATGCTCCCCACCTTGATGCCGAGCGGATAGTTTTACACGTCCTAAAAAAACGCGAACCCGCCTACCTGCTCGCCCATGCAACCGATAAGCTTTCGGACCAGCAGATACAAGAAGTTACAGCTATGGCAAACAGGCGAAAAACTGGAATGCCTCTTGCATACATTCTTGGCGAAGTGGATTTTTTTGGCCGTACGTTTATCGTCACGCCCGATGTATTAATCCCCCGCCCGGATACCGAGACGCTTATTGAAAAAGCAATAGAATATATTATTCGTCATGCCGGGCTACGACCCGGCATCCACGAAGAAATAACAATTGCCGATATTTGTACGGGTTCTGGAATTATAGTAATTACGTTGGCGTTAGAACTTGAGAAGCTAATGCAGCTAAAAGCTAACGAAGCTAAAAGCTATCGTTTTATTGCCACCGACATCTCCCCCGCCGCTATCGCAATCGCAAAGCAAAACGCTCAAAACCATGGAGTTGCAGATACAATCGAATTTATTGAAGGTGATATGCTTGATCCCTTCGACTTCGCTCAGGGTAAACCCCATAAGATTGATTTAATTGTTTCAAACCCACCATACATTCAAACTTCGGAACTAGATGCGATATACAGCCCCCAACAGCCATATCTCCCACATTTCAACGCTAAGCGTTGGAATGTGGGTCTTCTGTTCGAGCCTCGCATCGCGCTTGATGGCGGACCAGATGGTCAGAAGTTCGTGAATCAAATTAAAACATCCGGCATTCCGGCAATAATTGAAACAACTGGCGGCGCCATTATAACGCTAGTTCAACCCTTACCTTTGAAGTAGCAATATAATGCTTATATACGCCGAATTAAGCTATTTTGATGCTTACTTCCAATTTTTCTGTATCCACCAGCTTTTAACAAATGGCAAGGATTGTGTTGAAAGGTAATAGCCGACAGCAGGAACCAGCGCGTTAAGAAGAAAGCCTTTGACGCCAATGATGTACAGGAATGCTGCGGCAATAACATACGTAATAAGACTGATTGATGCGATACGAACCTTGCTGACTTCCCATGCCTTATCTGCCTCTACTCGAAAATTGCGCTCTTTGAGTGCTTGGATTTCTTTCTCTAGTTTTTCATGTTCGGAAAGCATGGGCTTCACTATACTACTTTTCTTGCTAGATTCTTAATGACTCTAGCAACAGAAAAAACAAACTCGAGATCTTGTTTTGTATAGTCCTCTTCTATATTTGTGAGGGTTCCTATATGTAACCTATTTCTCAATTTGCGAATCCGATCGACATCTTGATAGATGTCTTTAGTAATAAGGCTATGATCCCTGCAAAGAAGATTAATCTGATCCAAATTCACCTTATCAAATCTAAATTTCTCAACTCTGTGCACTGTCTTTCCCAACACAATCCTTTCACTTTCGTTCACATCATAAATCTCCTTAGTCACTTCAAATACTTCATTCCGGCGAGCTAACTGTTCTTCCGTCTTTTGTTTTTTGAGCAATAAAAGCAATAGGGCTTCAACGATCGACGCCGTGTAAATAATAGTAGTTTTCCTAAAGCTGCTTTTTAAGATATCGGAATATGCAGGTGACTCAGAAAGAGACGTGAGTTCAATGATGTGATCAAAAGCAATATCGAGGTTTTTTCGCAAAATATCGTCTTCCACAAAGGGAAAATTGGATTCCCCGGACATATGCTATTTCCTCAGCATCTCAGCCAGCGACTTAAACCCTTTTTCCTCAAGATAGTTTCCAAGCTTTGTATCAGAGCGAACCCCTAAATCAACACCGTATTTCTCTTCTATGGTCCCAACTTTCGTATCAAATCTCTTAGCAACAAATTGCCCTTTCTGGTTCTTTTTTCTCATAGCATAAGCTTACCATACCAATCGTTTACCGACTACGTTATTTACGGTCGCAAATATGGATCCCGGGTCAGGCCCGGGATGACGTTTATTCTGATTTCTTTTCGTCTTTCTTTGTTTCTTTTCCTTCAGCGCCTTCAGGAGCTTCACCTTCAGCTGGCTCTTCTTTCTTTACGCCCTCTACGCTTTCAACGTCTTCTTTCACTTCAGCGGATAGGGCTTCAATTTCTTGTTCAGAACGAGGAGGCTGCACAAGAGCAACTACTTCCGTACCTTCTTTATACGTTTTTACGCCTTCTGGAAGTTTGATATCGGATACGTGGATCACAGCATCAAAAGTATCAAGCAATGAAATATCAACTTCAATATCGTGCGGTAAGTCTTTTGGCAGAGCCTCTACTTCCAATTCATCCATATTACGCACAAATATACCTGACATATTCTTTACTGCAGGCGCTTCTCCTACGAATTTAAGTGGTACGTTTGCGCTAATAGCCTCGTCCATACGCACTTGGTAAAAATCGATATGTGTGATCGTATTCTTTATTGGATGCAATCGAACGTCGCGGATAAATACCGGGTGCTCTTTCCCATCAGCAACAGAGAGCGTAAGCATTGTGGTGTATCCAGCAGCTGTAAAAAGCTTAGCAAACGCACGAGTTTCTACTTCCATATTTTGCGGATCAATTCCATGGCCATAGAGAACGGCTGGAATATTGCCAGAACGACGAATAACGCCGGGGTTACCCGAACGCGGTGCTGCAGAAATAGTAAGGTCGCTATTCATACGATTTACAGATCGTACTTTAAGCTGTTCTTGTAGTCAATGCCTTAATTGCATTTGTGTCTTCTTTGAGCAATTCGTAAATGGAAAGGAGCTCGTCACTCGATACCTCTTTACCTCCAAAGAATCGCTTTGTATCTTCTGCTGTCATGTCGGTAACTAACCCTAGGCTTACAATACCAAGCCCAGTCATGGCTACCATGGCAATAATAGAACTTTCACATTTTGAGCACGTTACATAAACAACCGTTGCATCTTCTTCCTCACCAATCACCCGGGCCCCATCAAGGTCATACTCAGCGCTGCAGAAGGGGCAGCGAGATACGAAGTTAACATGTTCATCAAATTCCATAGAGTGCTTATTACCCTTATATGATAGTCTTTTTTCTACCCCCTGTCAATTTTATTTGAACAAAGATCGAACACTTTATTTGTTCGTTAAGCACTTTTACAGGAACGATGTGAGCTCTCCGGGGCCCTCTTGCGTAAACCTGCTATGGATTTTTACCGACTCTACCAACCCCAGCAGGAAACAAGATGTAATAAGATTCGAACCCCCGTAACTAATAAATGGTAATGGAATTCCAGTTACTGGCAGAAGGCCCATATTCATTCCTGAATTTACGGTAAAGCCAATAAGTAAGAGAAGAAATGCACCTACCGAAATTGCCTGGCCAAACGGGTCGCGTGTAGTGCGAGCAACAAGAAGAATGCGCCATAGCAGAACAGTATATAAAATTACAACAAGGGCGATACCCACAAACCCCAACTCTTCCCCTACGCTTGCGAGAATAAAATCCGTATGGCGCTCTGGTAAGAATTTAAGCTGCGACTGAGGCCCATGCCCCAGCCCCCGCCCAAAGATCTGGCCAGACCCAAGCGCAATAATAGATTGCGTTACGTTATACCCAGACCCAAGCGGGTCTGCAGTGGGATTCAAAAAAGTAAGAATACGCTCTTTCTGATAATCCAAAAATACCGTTTGCCAGGCAGTTCCAAATGCCGCAAACGCAATCAACAACACAATCATCACAATCCTCCATGGCATTCCAAACACTATCATCATGCCTAGCCACAACGCAGACATAAGCACCGCCATTCCCAAATCCGGTTCTTGCATTACCAAAATAAGCGGCAGTGCCAAGGTTGCCGCAGTTATTGCGAACTGCCGCCATGCATTCGTTCGGCCTTTTGCAAGTATCCAGGCAAGCACAAGCACCAGTGCAACTTTTACGAATTCTGATGGCTGCACTTGCACCCCAAACAGATCAAGCCGACTTACCGTTCCCCTAATAATCCGCCCTGCGCCTAATACTATAAGCTGCATTATAAGGCCAATACCGAATACTGCGGGCGCAATTCTTCGCCAGTTGTGATATGGGATTTTCATCATAATAACGATGAGCGCCCCGCCAACAGCGAACGCAATGCCTTGTCGAAGCAAGAACGGCGACACTCCCCCTCCCGTATCCGCAGCAGACGCCAACATAGCAAGGCCAATGCCGGCAAGCAAAGCCGCTGATGCTACAAGCGTCCAGTCTATGGAAGGTAGTAAGCTTCGCAGTTTCATATACTTGTATACTTACCTCAATTTGCCGGGGTCGCCAATCATATGCACCACGTTTGCATCGCTATAAATATTGGTGCTGGCAAGCGCTACTACGCGCACCGTCTGATCGTCTGGAAATGGCCATTGCAAGGTAAATTCTCGCTGTTCACCAATTAAGAGCTTGCCTACGAACGTTCTGCCCACCCCCACAATAGAGCCATTAGTATTGAGAGCGACGCCCGTTACTTCCACCTTTTCCCAATCAAACGTTGAGTTATTGGTCACAACACCCGTTTGCTGTTCCATCGGATACGCACCGCTCATTACCTGTTTCCGATCGCGCAGAAACACACTAAAGTCAGGCAGCCGCGCGTTATCTGGCAAGGGCGTGAGTGTAATTGCAGTTGGTGGCTGCACGTCAACGCCACCGAGCGTCGTATTGGATGGAATTGGCACATCAAGCGCAACCAAATATTGCAGACCACCAGGCAGCACATATGCATCTTGGGTAAATCGACTAATAACTTCATTTGTAGAATCTTTCACCGTAAATACAATCGGGTAGCTCCCCGTGCCTGCGCGCGGATTAGCGTTTTTTAAACGCGCCACAATGTCGATTGTTTTTCCTTTGGGGCCTGGCTTTGCAATATGGGGAATCACCACAACGTTTTCAAGCGCAACCGGCACATAGGAGCTAGTGGTGTCGCTTAAGCGGGTTTGCGTATTGTCTGGCAATAAGGGAAGTACAACCAGGGTAACCAATCCGATCACGACCACGAAAAAGCCTGTCGCATACGCTGTTTTTTTCACTGTGCGATGGGACGCCATATATCTTGGTATCATAGCACAACGCAGGCTATACTAAAGAGCCATGAATGATTTTACCCACCTGCACACCCACTCCCACTATTCACTACTTGACGGTTTGGGCAAAATTGATGCACTAGTGAACCGCACCAAAGAGCTGGGCATGAATTCACTTGCAATTACAGACCATGGCTCGATGTATGGGGTTATTGAGTTTGTTCAAACAGCCCAGGCTGCGGGTATTAAGCCAATTATTGGCATGGAAGGATATTTGGCCCCCAAAGGGCACGAAAATAAACGAGGAAAAGTGGATGCTAACCCTCGTCACATTTCACTGATTGCAACAAGTCCTGTTGGGTACAAGAATTTAATTCAGCTTTCAACCACAGCTTTTTTAAAAGGCTACTATTACAAACCCCGCATCGATTATGACTTGCTTGAGAAACATGCGGACGGCTTAGTTGTGCTTTCAGGATGCTTGAACGGCGATATCCCAAAAGCAATCATGGAAAACCGCCCCGATGACGCCAAGAAACTAATTGAATGGCACATTGAGCTCTTCGGAAAAGATCATTTCTATTTGGAGGTGCAAGATCATCCACATATTCCGGATCAGATCAAACTAAACGCATTACTTGTTGAGTACGCAAAGAAATATAACGTGGGGCTTGTGGCCACTTCCGACAGCCACTACATTCACCCCGAAGATGCAGAAGCACAAGACGTTTTAATTTGTGTACAAACAGGCAGAACCGTCCAAGAAAAAGACCGCATGTGCATGCTAGACGAAGATTTCTCGCTCAAGAGTCCGCAAGAAGTTAAAGAAGCATGGAAAGATCATCCGGAAGCGGTTGATAATACACAAAAAATTGCCGAAATGTGTGATGTTCCGTTTGAGTTTGGGAAAAATAAACTACCTCGCTTTCCTCTGCCAAAAGACATAACTCCTGAAGCTGCGCTCAAGCAGCTCTGTATTGATGGGCTGAAGAAACGGTACGGCACCGCAGAGCCAAAAGATGCCCAAGAGCGATTAGCATATGAACTGCGTGTAATCGGCGAGACTGGATTTGCGTCATATTTTCTTATTGTTTCTGATTTCGTAAACGAGGCAAAGCGGCGCGGCATTTTCGTGGGGCCAGGGCGTGGAAGTGCGGCCGGGAGCTTCGTTTCGTACCTAACAAATATTACAAACGTTGATCCGATCAAATACGATTTATTATTTGAACGATTCTTAAATCCACAACGTGTATCGATGCCAGATATCGACTTGGACTTTGCCGATGATAGGCGCGGTGAAGTCATCGACTACGTGCGTGAAAAATATGGCGCCGAGCACGTATCGCAGATCATTACGTTCGGAACAATGGCAGCGCGTGCCGCAGTACGCGATGCGGGGCGTGCCCTAGATCTTCCCTATTCTTTTTGCGATAGCGTTGCAAAAGCAATT
>MHHP01000003.1 GCA_001817055.1 Candidatus Andersenbacteria bacterium RIFCSPHIGHO2_02_FULL_45_11 | reverse complement strand
CCTCGTATGAGGGGGAGCGAGAGGGGGTAATTATTGCGCTTTCGACGCACCCCCACCCCCTTCGACTCCGCTCAGGGTAAACAGTTCTTTCAGTTTCGCCTCTGCTGCATCTAGCTGAGGTTTATCGTTTACGGGGAACCAATAGCTCGATTCCACAATCTTGATTTTCTTTCCTTGTTCATGAATCAACTTCATCCATACGTCTGGGGTCTCATATTCACCCCGTGCAGATGGTTCAATCTTCACATTAAAGAAACTTTCATCCATTACCATTGCTCCGCCCCAAATAAGGTTTGATACAAATTCTTGTGGCTTTTCAACTGCCTTAACTACATAGCCCTGCTCGTCCGCAACAAGCACACCAAATTGTTCCGGATTTGGAACGCGGTATGTATATAGCCCTAAGTCTTGCTTCACCAATTCACGCATTGCTACAGGATCATAAATATCATCTGCAACGCTTCCGTACCACCTTCCACGAATCAAACCCTTTGCAGTAAAAAATGCATGTGCCAACCCTAGCTGTTCTTCTTGCTTCACAAACGTAATGGGCCTGCCATGAGATTCCCCGCTTTTAAAATAATCTCGAATCGTCTGTTCGTGTGGACCGCCCACTACAAAAATTAGCTCTGTAATTTCTTCCGGCAAACTATCCAATAAATATTCCATTACCGGCTTACCTGCAACAGGAAGAAGTTGTTTGGGACCTTCGTAGTACTTCGCCATGCGAGTACCCTTTCCTGCCATTAAAATAATTGCTTGCATACCTGATTTTATATCACACCTGCAGCAAGCCCTGCAAATGCCACCTGAGGGGCTGCGGGCATCAAGTCTGCGGTCATTTGCAATACCGAATCTTCCGAAGATTCAATATTCACATTATCGCGAGAAAACGGCGCATATCCGCTCTTTGTAACCGTAATCATATACGTACCACTTGGAGGCAGCGCGAAGAACTTTCCTTGGCTATTTGCAACACGCGTCAAGATAAGGCGATTCGTTTTTTGATCGAATAGGCGGATAACTGCTAAGTCCAACGGTACATGAGTAATTGCATCTCGCACTAACCCATAGGCAGGCCGTACGCGTACCTCGAGCGCAACTTTTATAATAATAAGTACAACATACATTAACTCTAGCCCAAGTAACACGAACCCTGGCTGGAGAAAAATAAGTGCGGTGTTTACAAGCGCTCCGGCAATAAAGACAGGCCACGAAAGAATGCGGGTCCAATGCTGAATTATCTGCCAAACCGGCAACAAGCGAGACATAAAAGACCCAATTTCTTCGCGAGATGGCTTCATCGGAATTGCAATATCAAGTGGCTTTGCCGCATCAGTAACTGCAACCTTACCTCCGGTGTATACAAGCCCTTGTGTAATATTTGTAAGGTGCGATGCGCCACCAGCAAAAATAAAGCCAGGCGCATGAACGCCAATCGTATACTCGCCCACTGGGAATAACGATGAAAATTCCCCACGCTCATTTGTACGATCCGTTGAACGCAGCTTCCCATCCGCACCATAAATCATCACTTGCACGCCCGCAATAGGAGCGCCACTTCGATAATGCAGTACCCGCCCACGAGGCGTATTCAGTTCCGGAGCAAAGACCGAAACTCCGCCGCCTCCTGATTTTACAGAATGAATAGCGCGCTCCAGGATAGAAATAATAGTCAGTACAAGTGCAGCAACAAAGAGAACAATATTTGTAGGCCGAAGCATAGAAAGAAGAACGCTTGTGCCAGTCGAAGAAGCGCTGCGCGCAGCCTCAGGAGCAGCAGATACAATCGCAACTGGTGCGGCTGAGGCTGCAGGTAACTGTTGTACCGCCACCGTAACAAGATCAGTACTGGCAGCGCCTCGCTCATCTTTGACCGTAAGCTGAAAAATATATGGCCCTCCTGTTTTCTCTGCAGAAAACGACGGGTTTGCAGTACGGCTAGAAAGCAGTTCAACCACAGTACCTGAAATCTGTTTCCAAATATATGTAAGCACTCCTCCATCTGGATCAATAGATGCAGCCCCGTCTAAAATTACAAGCGCAGACGGATTTACAACCTGATTTACACCCGCGTCGGCAACGGGCGCCTTATTATCAAACGTAGTAGGCGGTGGTGTAGGTACTGGCGTTACAAGTATCTCTGGCGTAGGAGTAAATTCAGAATTTTCTAACTCTGCTGGAGATGCTGTCGGAATAGGTGTTTCCAAAATTTCCGTAGATTCATCAAGCGGAATTGCTGTGGGCACAGGCGTTGCAGAGATTGTGGATGAAGTAAATTGTGAGACTACTGGCCATGCAGCCTCATTTCCAAACGCATCCCGCGCAACAAGCTTAAAACTATATGTAGCATCAGAAGTAAGCCCGGTAATCGTAGTAGCTGTAGTTTCCCTGTCCGCAAGGGCACCGTCATGTTCACTTTTCCATTCATCTGCTGTTTGATCTGAAACACTTGCCCTATCTGTACCGTAATACACTCGATAACTTTTCAGATTTCCGTCAGAGGCAGCGCCCCACGTAAGAGTTACTTCCCCATCTTGCATACTAGTAATATCTGTCGTCCCCACAATAACCGGCTGCGCATTATCAACTCGAAATTCTTCACTTGCCACTATCGCGCCATTCCCTACTGCATCGCGCGGAATCAAACGTAGCTGCACGCTTGCTAAGTCACCTATAATTGGTCCTCCTAAGTTCTGGGTCGATTTTGTGTCCCACGTCATCGTAAGCTTTACAGAGTCATATATATCGGTATCAATCGGATTTGTAGTTCCGATTTGATACGGATTATCGTGATTCACATCAACCCTTCCTTTCGACACTGTCGCTTTTGCTATAACAGCCTTATACCAATGCTCGCCATCTGTTGAATACTGGACACGTAAGCGTGTCCGCAAAGAATCCTGCTGAGAGACTTCCGTAGTAAATACTATTCTTCCTGAGCCATCTGTCATTTGAGATATGGCAGCAGGAACTGTAGCAGTAGGCTTTGCATGTGTCCGCTCATACCAATGCACCGTACCTCGGAAATGGTCCCCTGCTACAAAGTCGAAATCCCCGTCCCTATCCAGATCAGAAACAGCAAATGCAAATACACTTTGAAGATTTGTTGCAATGGTAGTACGAGTAAATGCATCCTGGCCATCGTTTTTAAACCAATACACGCTGTCTTCATCCTGCGATGCAGCGAGAATATCCACGGCACCATCTTCGTTCAAATCAACAACCCGCACAGTTGAAGCATCCGCATCCTCAGATAACGTAATTTTATCGTAAGAAGAATGCTGAAGGTGCCGATAATATACTATCTTATCGCTCTTTTGGACGCCCGCAATAATATCAACCCCATCATCTCCATTTACATCTCCCGTCGCAAGCGTAGTAAAGCTAGTAGCGCTATCATCAATATCCTCCCTACTCCACGTACTAGCATTACTGGTATCCCAATGCTGTAATCCCTTAGATCCGCCGGTAATTATGTCCTTAAACCCATTGCCGTTAATATCAGCAATCGCAAGCGCAGTTACCCCAGTATCGCTTGCAAGTGTTGTTGCCGTAAAAACTCCAGATCCATTATTCATCCAACGCTGCAGCACAAACACCCCTCCTTGCTCTAACGATGTAACAATATCAACAGCACCATCGCCATCAATGTCTCCTGCTGCAATAGAAGCCTTCGACCCCGTACCCATCCACGCTTTTGTAAATTCCACATCACCTTGGTTGATGTACAGCTTTACACTTGGATTTGCATCAACCGTAACAAGAATATCTGGCGATCCGTCGTTATTAAAATCACGCACAATAACTTTTTCACCACGGACCTCATCAACGATTTTCTGTTCAAATGTCTTATTCTCTTGCTGAATATATACCTTTACACCATCCTTGCCAGCCGTCACAATGTCTTCACGCCCATCGCTTTGCATATCCGCCACAGCAACGCCGAGCACTCCCACAGCGCCCGTTGCTTCGCCCACTACATGCTGCGTGAATTCAAGGCCAAAGACACCACCCGTACGCCGCACATACCGTATACCCGCAATTACAATGGTTGCTATAAGGACAACTCCGACAAGCCCCCTACCAAAACGTAAAAAAGGGAATAGCGGAATGCGTCTACGACGAATACGGAGCGCTGCAAGGGGAGCTTCTACCATACCCTTATGTTACACCACAAAACTGATCAATTTTCCTGGCACGTAGATTACTTTTCGAACTGGTTGGTCTGCAAGATATTTAACAACATTCGGAAGTGCCCGCGCTGCAGCTTCAACATCATCCTGTATTGCATCGGGAGCCAAAGTAAGTTCACCTCGAACTTTTCCATTAACTTGTACGGCAATAGATACTGTATCCCGTTTCGCAAGCGCAGGATCATATATGGGCCACGGAGCGCGTACCAGCATGTCTGAGTGCCCTAACTGCTGCCATAACTCTTCGCATATATGCGGAGCATAAGGCGAAAGCAAGACTACAAAGGATTCAAGCGTAGCCCTTGAAACTGCCGATTGTTTTTCTAATCCATTCAAACATTCCATCATCGCGGCAATAGCAGTATTAAAGCGGAAATTCTGGGTATCATCTGTAACGCGCTTAATTGTTTGATGAAGCAGAGATGTTATTTCCGGGTCAGCTTGTGCAGATGCATCACGATTCTTTTCGACGAGCCTGTATACTCGCTCCAAGAATCTTCGTGGCCCTTGCATACCAGCAGTACTCCAGGCTACTGCCTGGTTGAACGGCCCCATAAACATTTCATAGATTCTCAAAGTATCAGCGCCAACAGATACAACAATCTCATCAGGATTTACTACATTACCCCAACGCTTGCTCATCTTACGCCCGTCCTCTGCCAAAATAAGGCCAACATGCTCCAAATGCATAAATGGCTCGGGAGTGCTCACATATCCCAATTCGCGAAGAACAATGTGCCAAAACCGCGCATAAATTAAATGCCGGGTTGCGTGCTCTGCGCCACCAACATATACATCCACCGGCATCCATGCTTTTTCTTTAGCCGGATCAATAAATGCTTCAGAGTTTTTAGGGTCAATATATCGAAGATAATACCAGCTAGACCCTGCCCATTGGGGCATAGTATTAGTTTCGCGCTTGGCAGGGGCACCACATTTCGGACATACAACATTCACCCATTTAGTAATGCCGGCAAGCGGGGATTCGCCCGTACCGGTTGGTTCATAGTGTTCTACTTCGGGTAGCAATATTGGCAACTGATCTTCTGGAACAGGGACTATTCCGCATCCGCCGCAATGCACAATCGGAATCGGCTCCCCCCAATACCGCTGACGGGAAAATACCCAGTCACGAAGTTTATACGTGGTTTTTTTCTGTCCATATTTTTCTGTAATAGCGTTTTTTGCTTCTTCCGAATGCATGCTCGAATATTCACCAGAATCAATCAAAACGTCTGTATCATCAACAACGCGAATAACCGGTAGACTATATTTCTGCGCAAATTCCATATCACGCTCATCGTGTGCCGGCACTGCCATTACTGCGCCCGTGCCATAGCTTCCAAGCACATAATCCGCAACCCATATCGGTATTTCCGAGCCCGTTGCAGGATTTATTGCATTTACGCCCTTAAGCTCAACTCCTGTTTTTTCTTTCCCTTCCGCGGTTCTGTCTATTTCGGACTTATCAGCGACTTCACGGATATACGCCGTAACTTCATCTTTATTTTTTACATGCTCTAATACCTGTGTCACTAGTTGATGCTCAGGTGCAAGTACTATATATGTAACACCAAATAGCGTATCAGGGCGTGTCGTAAACACTTCAACATCGCCCTGAACGCTATCAGCTATAAGCTGAAAGCTAAGCTGTGCGCCCTCGCTTTTTCCGATCCAGTTGCGCTGACTTTCTTTAATCGATTCCGGCCATGGCAAATCATCCAATCCTGCTAATAACTTTTCTGCATAATCAGTAATCCGTAGCACCCATTGGCGCATCGGGCGCTTTTCTACAACAGATCCGCATCGTTCACATTTGCCTTGGTCTAAGTCTTCATTCGCAAGCCCTGTTTGGCACGATGGGCACCAATTAATCGGTTCAAAAGATTCATACGCCAATCCTTTTTTATATAGTTGCAAGAAAATCCACTGTGTCCATTTGTAATATTCCGGATCCGTAGTGTTGATTTCTCTACTCCAATCATATGTAAATCCAATCTTAGAAAGCTGTTCTTTAAATCGGGCAATGTTTTTCTCAACCGCAACTCTCGGATGTACTTTGTTTTTAATTGCATAATTTTCTGCGGGTAGCCCGAAAGCATCCCAACCCATCGGATGCAGCACGTCATACCCTTGCATCATCTTCATGCGAGAATATACGTCCGTTGCAATATATCCTTTTGGGTGGCCTACATGCAGCCCTTCGCCCGATGGATACGGGAACATGTCCAGCACATACGCCTTCGGCCTATTTGGAACATCCGGCGTGGTAAATACCCCTTCTTCAGCCCAGCGCTTCTGCCACTTTTTTTCGATTTCTGCATGGTTGTAGATACTATCTGCCATATCAAGCAGTATACACAGATGCTGCAAAAATTGTCATACTCGGGCTTGACCCGAGTATCCACGTCATTGCAAATTTTGCACAGGTATTGCATACATAGGGAGTAAACGACACTTCATCTGCTCATTCAAAAGAAGGAACGTCACATGGACAGATTGCAATTACCCCAAAGAGAAGGATACCGCCTTGTAAGGAGACGGGTATGGGGAGGCGCAAGGCCTACCATCAAGAAAGGGATCCTCGTCACAAACGACGCTCGTATGTCTTTGAGAGCATCTGGATAGAAGTTCCAACTGGAAAAAAGTAACTTCAGCGCCACCCCAAAGCCAACAACCCCGCACACCCTGCGGGTTTTTCATTCTCCGTATATTATTTTTCTTGCCGCTTCCACTCTTCGTTTTACTTCTTTCTCAAATCCCTCATCTCCTGGCTCATAATAGGTATTTTTTTGAATAGATGATGGCCGGTATTGCTGAGCTACAACATGACCCGAATATTCATGCGGATATATGTAATCATCACTTTTCTTTACGATATGTTTTGGCGGAGCATCGTTTCCATGTAAACGAACATCTTCTTTTGCAGCATTCATTGCGTTAGTTACGGAATTACTCTTAGGCGCGGCAGCCAAATAGCACGTTGCATGAGCTAACGAATATTCCGCTTCGGGTAAGCCAACCCACTGCAGCGCATGTGCCGCAGCAGAAACTAACATAAGGGCATGTGGATCTGCATTACCAATATCTTCTGATGCGAATATGAACATACGGCGCACAATAAATTTCGGATCTTCACCGGCAACTATCATACGAAATAAATAGAATAACGCAGCATCTGCGTCAGAGCCTCTCAAGCTTTTAATGTACGCGGAAATCGTATCGTAATGAATATCTCCGGCCTTATCATACTGCACCGATGATACCTGCACGGCAGATTGAACGTCTTTGAGCGTAACGCTCTTCCCCAGCTTGCCAGCTAATGCATATTCCAAAATCGTTAGCGCACGCCGAGCATCCCCGCCCGAAGAAGTAGCGATATGGTCTATGACTTTTTGAGAAAGCTTGCGAATACCCTGCGCTTTTACAACACGCGAAATAATGCGCGCAATATCTTCGTGAGATAAAATCTCTAGGCGAACAACTGGTGCGCGAGAAACTAACGCAGACACAACTTCAAAGTACGGATTTTCGGTAGTAGCTCCAATCATCGTAATAAGCCCTTCTTCTACAGATGGCAATAATACATCTTGTTGATTTTTACTAAACCTATGAATTTCATCAACGATTAATACGGTGTGTCGATGTATCTTTCTCCACTCTTGCGCACGCCCTAACACCTCTTTTAAATCTTTCACTCCAGCCGTAACGGCACTCACGCGTTCAATAGCCGCGTTCTTTTTATGGGCAATAATCTCTGCGAGTGTTGTTTTTCCAACTCCAGGAGGGCCCCATAAAATAAGGGAGCCTATAGTACCTTGTTCAATGGCGCGGCGAAGTGCAGTATCTTGCCCAAGCACACCTGTATGCCCAATAAAATCATCTAGTTCGCGCGGACGCATAGCCGCAGCTAAAGGAGTTCGCATTATGTTCAGTATACCTGCAAAAAAGCCAAGAAAAAAGACCGAAACATCCATGTTTGGTCTTTGCTGTTGTAGTACGGTGGGATTTGAGGGTGGGGTTGGATTAGCCGTATCCTCCACCAGTTGACTGGACGGGCGGCTTTGTATGACCACCCGCTTGAGAAAACTGTTTGAGCGGCGAAGGCAGTCGAGACCGTGACGGCGAATCGTTCACCTGCGGAGCTTGCTTACTCGCATGTGGATTCGTTGATTCCGGCGGCCGAGACAATGCAGCATTCATAACAGAACTCCTTGAGAAACACTTCCTTGATCAACAGGGAACTCCCCCTGATTGAACCCTCTTCGAACTAATGCGGAATGTGCGCAAGAATGCGAGAATTACGAGGCGGGGTAATTCCCATCAGCACAATCGATTGGACGAGGAACCGCTGGGAAAGCTTGCGCTGCAGTCGACGTCTTTGCGTAAGCGCCCTTACAGCATTCACAGCAAGAACCATCTCCTCTTCAGACCTTTTCATAACTTCAATCCTTCGAAAAAACCACACAGTATTGATACGGAGCACACTACTCCGATCCTCCCAAAATAAAAATGAACACCTATAATGTCAGTGATTCCTGACAAAATCAAGAATACTCTTTTTTCAAACCCCGTCAAATTCCAAATAATCTCTTGGCGGCATGTTCAGTTGCTTGTTCTATTTCCCTAAAAGATACTCCTCGCAAATCTGCAATTTTTTGAATCGCATACTTCACGTACATTGGCTCATTGCGCTTTCCCCTAAAGGGCTCTGGAGTTAAAAACGGGCAATCTGTTTCAACAAGAATATTCTCCAACGGGATTGTTTTGGCGATTTCGGGCAACTCTCCCGCATTTTTAAACGTTATAACACCGGAAAACGAGATCATCATACCCAATGCAATATATTCTTGCGCCTGTGCAAGCGAACCGCTGAATGTATGAATGACTCCTCGAGGCCGATTAGTATTAGAATAATCTCGCAATATTCGAATGAGTTCCTGATGTGCGTCCGCCTCCTCAACACCGGTGGCCGCGCTGCGTACATGAAAAATCATCGGGAGATTTTTCTGTTGCGCTAAAGCAATAAAACGCTTAAGAACCGCTTCTTGATCTTCAAGCTTCCCCTCTCTTGAGAAGTCCAACCCAACCTCCCCAATGGCATGGCAATGCTCATGAGATGCCAGAGCACCTAATTCATCCCAATCAGCATCTGTAAGCCCTTCAATATCGTTTGGATGCACGCCCACAGACGCATGGGGGAATTCCAATGCCTTTCTACTATCTTCAAGAGTAGTTCCAATTTCTATCCAACTCACACCAGCATCTCGAGAGCGTGCAATAACTTCCGTTCGGTCCGAATCAAATTGCTCCGCACTCAGGTGCGCGTGGCTGTCGATCATGCAGGAAACTTCTCCGTATACCGAGCGATACCTTCCTGAATAATCTTCTTTGCTTCGATAACGTCTCCCCATCCATTAATTTCAACTTTCTTACCTTCCAGTTGTTTATAGGTTTCAAAAAAATGAGCGATTTCGTTCTGGATAGCTTGAGGGATATCAGAAAGCTTCGTTGCTCCATCGTGACGCACATCGTCTACCGGAACACACAAAATCTTTTCGTCATTGTCTCCGTTATCCACCATACGCAATACGCCAACCGGGCGTACCGTCATGAGCGTGAGCGGGTATGTCGGGAATTTCATCAGTACAAGCCCATCAAGCGGATCCCCATCTTGCCCTAGAGTGCGAGGAATAAAGCCATAATCACCAGGGTAATGAAATGGGGAAAATAGAACTCGATCAAGCTTAATGAGGCCCGTTTCTTTATCGATCTCATACTTATTCTGAGATCCTGATGGAATCTCAACAAGCAAATTTACTTCCTCCGGCGCCTTATCGCCGTACGAAACATCGTGCCATACATTCATAGTAACGTGAGAATTATAAAATTATACTACCCTGCCAATTCATCATCCGCAGATGCGGTAGAGAAGAAATCAGCAAGAATAATGCTTACAATTGTAGTAATTGGAACAGATAAAATCACGCCCACAAATCCGGCAAGTCTGCCGCCAAGCAGTACAGCAATGAGGACTACGAGCGGATTTAAGCCTGTAGCCTTCTTCATAATATTAGGTACCAATATCTGATTTTCAAGCTGCTGGATAACAACATACATAATGAGTGCAGCAATACCAAGGAAGAATGATTGAGACAATGCAATAAGCGTACCAAGTACCCCAGATACAAGCGGACCAATAACAGGAAGTACCTCCAAAATACCGGCAACCAGCCCTAGCGCAAGTGCATATTTCACACCAAGCAGCCAGAGAACAATCCCTACCCCCAATCCGACAACTACGCCCAAAAACAATTGCCCCAGCACCCACCGCCCCAGCTTATATTCTATTCGGTCAATAATAAGCTCCACATATGCCATATGCTGGCGAGGGACTACATAGCGGAACATTTTTTTTAGAGCGGATTGTTCGATAACTAAATAAAACGCAATTACGAATACGAATATTACGGACAAAAAGCCAGAAAATACTGACCGAGTTTGTTGAAATACTATGCCCCCATAATTCGATAAATTATTTCCAACCTTCCCCAATAAATCCTGTAATTGTGTCGCTACTTGCTCTGCGGAAACTCCGGGGATAGTACCAATAGTATTTTGCAAGCTCGTCAACAAGTCAGGAGCTTGGGACGCAAGCTCTGCTGTTTGCTGTGCAACTGCAGGAATGATTACCGTAACGGCCCCAGAAAGCAGCGCAATTAATGCAGCATACACAATTACAACAGAAACACCCCGCGGCACACGGTACCCCTGCAAACGCTTTACAAGTGGCGACATTGCAAAGGCAATGACCATTGCGGCCACAATCATAAGGAGTACGTCGCGAATAATATACAGCACCCAACATGCCAAAAGCATAAGAATCACACGCAAAATCGTGGAGGATGTAATATTGGTGTTTTGCACTTTATCCATAGTAGCTTTTCTACCCCCTCTCTTTCTCCCCCTCATATGAGGGGGAGAGCCTCGCGATAGCGGGCGTGGGGGTCGTTAGCGCTAGATTACTCTTATTTGAGCAATTTTTCAAACGCCTTTGAGGATTTTTGAGGCCCAAGCAGTGCAACGGCACGTTTGTTTTTTTGCAGTAGCTCGCGCGCAACATTCTGAATGTCTTGAGGAGTTACTGCGTCAATATGCTTCATAATCTCTTCCGGGGTCATAATCTCATGTTCAGTAAGCTCTTGCACGCTCGCAAACAATGCCAAGTTGTTCGTTTCTTCCAGATCCAATACCAACCCGCCACGAGCCATCTGCTTTACTTTTTGTAATTCTTCTTCAGATACCAACTCGTCCATAACCCTATCGTATTCTTGCAAAATTAACGAGAGAGCCTGTTCTGCTTTATCGGTTCGTACACCCGTCTGTGTTACAAAGCTACCAGTGTCCGTATATGTTTCAGAATACGTCTTTACCATATACGCCAAACCGTTGCGTTCTCGAACACTCAAAAATAAACGGCTACTCATCCCGCCGCCCAAAATTGCAGCTAGAAGGCCTGCAGCATACCTGCGAGGGTCAGTAGAAGAAACTCCTGGCACACCTACCATCATGTGCGTTTGATCGAGAGATTTTCGATATTCATGCACAAACTTTTCTGCAGGAGTTTTTCGTGGAGCTGCTTTAGGCACGGTTTCCGCACCTTGTACAAGGGGTGTAAAAAGCTTGCCGATCATTTTTTGCGTATTCTTTACATCAACATTACCCGCAACCACCACAATCGCATTTCCGGTATGGTAGTGAGATTTTACATATGCAAGAAAATCTTTGCGCTTCAACGCACCTACAACTTCATGCTTGCCATCTACGCGTCGGCCCAATGGATGATCTCCAAACATTGCCTGCTGCCACAAATGGTGAATATGACGCATTGGGTTATCGGTATACATTTTAATT
>MHHP01000002.1:27321-29703 GCA_001817055.1 Candidatus Andersenbacteria bacterium RIFCSPHIGHO2_02_FULL_45_11 | reverse complement strand
CCCCCACAAAAATATTGTGCTTAGTACGCGAAGTGGGAATGGATGATGGCAACGGCTTATCTTGCTTTGGCGATAGCGGAAACGCAGCAGGCACTGGCGCACTAGATGAAACCACGGGCACAGAGTGCATTTGATTCATGTCATCCTTCATGGTGCGGATGACGAGCTCATTTGTCGGTACCGGTGGCTGCATTACCACCAGTATATCACATTCGTGGGGGCTTTGGGCCTTCAAATTTTGGAGATGGTGCAGTTGGTCCGCTATTTTCTCCTGACTGATTCTTTAGTGTCGCTTTGTGAGACAAGCTAATGCGTCCCGTTGAGTCAATTTCAACCACTACAACTGGAATCATGTCCCCTACCTTTACAATATCATCAACCTTGTTTACTCGTTCATCACGGAACTGTGAGATATGCACTAATCCGTCAACATTTGGAAGCAACTCTACAAATGCTCCAAAATCCATAATTTTTACCACCCTACCGTCGAACCGCTCACCAACCTTGATTTCCCGGGTCATGTTGTATACCCATTGCTTCGCCTTCTCCATAGCCATGGGGTCGTTACTTGTAATAGATACGAGCCCGTCGTCTTCAATCGAGATATCTACACCTGTTTCTTCAATAATTGCATTAATATGTTTTCCTTTTGGACCGATTAAGTCCCCGATTTTCTCAACTGGCACACGAACAGTATGGATTCGAGGTGCGTATGGAGACATTTCTGGGCGAGGGGCCGCTATTACCTTATTCATTTCATTCAAGATGAACAAACGTGCCTGCAATGCCTGATCTAATGCCTTTGCAAGAATCTCACGAGTTAAGCTATTTACCTTAATATCCATCTGCAATGCGGTAATTCCATCTGCAGTTCCGGCAACCTTAAAGTCCATGTCCCCTTTTTCATCCTCAATACCGGCAATATCCGTAATTACTTTGAAGTTGCTCACACCATCGCTCATGAGCCCCATAGCAATACCAGCAACTGGTTTCATAATAGGTACGCCTGCGTCCATGAGTGCTAGTGTTGAACCACATACAGAGCCCATAGAAGATGATCCGTGACTTTCCAGCACTTCAGATACCAACATCATGGTGTATGGCCAGGATTCTTTGTCTGGCAGCACGGCCAACAATGCTCGCTCTGCCAGAGCTCCATGCCCGATTTCACGCCGTCCTGGGCCGCGGCTTGGACGAATTTCTCCAACTGAAAATGCCGGGAAGTTATAATAATGAATGTACCGCTTCTTTTCTTCCGTTTCCATCGAGTCCACAATCAGCATGTCATCAGGCCCTCCGAGCGTAACGGTCGTAAGTACTTGTGTATCTCCACGCTGGAACAACCCAGAACCATGCGTACGAGGCAATACCCCTGCGCGGATTGCAATTGAACGAATTTCATCAAGAGCACGGCCATCGCTACGAGCACTTTCTTCAAGAACTCGAGCACGAGCTACCTTTCCATGAATCTCGTGCACGATGTGTCGCACTTTCTTCTCGGGAATAGCCTCTTTATCTTCTTCCGTCATACTTTCAAGTATAAGCGCTGCCGTATCGCGCTCGGCTGCACCAACAGCATCTTTTCCTCGACTCACTGCGAGCTTTTCTCGCAAGAGCGGTGTTGCAACGGCTTCGATCTTTTCCCACGCTGCTTCGTCTTTTGCTGCAAAAATGGCTTCCTTTGCCTCTTTGCCTGCTTTTAATTTCAATTCTTCAATAAGAGCTACAACACTTCCAAGTACTCGCTGCCCTGCTTCTATTGCGTCGAGCATATCAGATTCCGCAACTTCTTTTGCACCGGATTCAAGCATGGTGATATTATTCGCGCTCCCTGCAAGTACAAGATCCAACTTGCTTAGCTGGCGTTCTTCCGTAGTTGGGTTAATAACCATATTGCCATCTACAATCCCTACTCGGACAGCGCCAAGTGGGCCCTGCCATGGAATGCCGCTAATCATAAGTGCTCCGCATGCAGCAATCATTGCAGGCACATCGGCATCGTTCTCGCCATCATACGAGAGCACAGTCAGCACAACCTGCACATCATTAATCATTCCATCTGGAAATAACGGCCTAATAGAACGATCAATAAGACGCGCAGTTAAAATAGCGTCATCATTTGGGCGCCCTTCCCGCTTCATAAAGCGGCTTCCTTTGATTTTTCCTGCTGCGTAAAACTTTTCTTCGTATTCAACTAACAACGGTAAATAGTCCGCGTCTTTCGACATTGGATTACCCATAGTTGCGGTACCAAGTACGATGGTTTCCCCATACTGTACCAATACGGACCCTCCCGCCTGCTTTGCAAACTCTCCTGTGCTTATTGTTAATTCTTGTGCGCCAATAGTAGCAGCAACTTCTATCCTATGCATTTCGCTCATA
>MHHP01000002.1:15154-27309 GCA_001817055.1 Candidatus Andersenbacteria bacterium RIFCSPHIGHO2_02_FULL_45_11 | reverse complement strand
GCAAAGCCAGGCAAGCATGTGGTGAACGATCTTCAGGTCAATCATGATTACCGCGTAGTATAATCAGCATTGATCTAAAGACTCTTCACATACACCTCTTCCCTACCCTCGCTTCGTATTAAGAATGATCACCTGCGGCCATTAGCGTAGCTACTAGCAGCATGTAGCATGCTTCTACGAAATAATCTTTACTTTGCGCTGTGGACTTCGTCCGCGAGGAGTGTCTTTGATAAGGAACTGGTTTGGATTACTTGAAAGATCAAAAAAGCTATCTGCGCTATCAATTAAATTCTTCGACGTACTTTCGCGGAAGCCAATTACTTCTACTCGTAACCCCTTCTCTTTTGCAAATTCCACCATAGGCACAAAGTCGCCATCGCCACACACCAATACCGCCACGTCGATCTTCGGCTCAAGGCGCAAAATATCCGTTGCAATACCTACGTCCCAGTCACCTTTTTTCTGGCCTCCAATAAATGTTTGCAAAGGCTTGGTCTTCACTTCAAACCCCTGAGCTCCAAGCGCTTCATGAAATTCGCCCTCATGCGCCTCTTCGGTAGTAATTCCATAGGCAATGGCACGTACTGGCTGCCTGCCTGTAACTGCCTGCTCGAGGACATTTTTGAAATTCACCTTACGGCTATACAGCGCACGGGCAGAGTAGTACATATTCTGGATGTCTACAAAAACCCCCACGCGCTGCTGGGGAAATTGTCCTGGGGTGCTCACACCTGTTTTAACCCTAATTTCTTGGTGAGGGTCTTAAATCGCTTTTCGTCTTGTTTCTTTAGGTACGTGAGTAGACGCTTGCGCTTGCTTACCATACCAAGCAGCCCCCTCCGGCTGTGATGGTCCTTTTTGTTCTTTCTCAAATGAGAAGCAAGCTCTTCAATCTTTTCGGAAAAAATCGCAATCTGAACCTCCGGTGAACCAGTGTCTTCCGTGTGAAGCTTGTACTTCTTAATGATGGTATCTTTTCGTTCTTCAACTTTGCTCATACCTCACCATCGTACATATATCCCAAAAAAAGTAAAGCAGTTATACTACAAATGCATGAAAACCACCCTTTCAAGCCTCAAAGCGGACTTTTTAGAAAACCTCGAAATTGGCCAAGGGCGGTCGGGAAAGACCGCGCACAACTACGATTACTACCTAACCCGTTTTTTTACCCACCAAAAGGTTGGGAGCCTGGAGGATATTACAACCGACCGTATTCGGACATTTCGCAGATGGCTCAACCAAGAAGCTGGAGAAGATGGTAAAGGAGTTATGCTGGCAACATCAAACTATTACTTTATTGCTCTGCGCCAATTCTTAAAATACTTAGCAAAACGTGATATTGAGGCGCTTTCCCCAGACAAAATAGAGCTGGCAAAGCTTCCAGAGCGCGATATTGATGTACTCTACCCCGAAGAAATGGACCAGCTGCTTGCATCATTTCACCCTAAAACAATTGAAGACTTTCGAGATTTTGCGTTGGTTTCGCTCCTATTTTCCACCGGAATCCGTATTTCAGAGGCGGCAAAGCTGAATCGCGACGATATTCGGGAAGCGCATAGCGAAATTACGGTACGGGGGAAGGGAAATAAAATCAGAGTAGTGTTTTTATCCCAAGCCGCGCGCGATGCCATTGCCGCATATACCAGCAAACGAGGAGATGTAGATGGCGCCCTGTTTATACGGCACAAAAAAGGGATAGGCGCTCAAGATGATCTACGACTAACCACCCGCACCATGCAACGTGTTATTAAAAAGCGAGCCCAGGCTGCGGGGATTACAAAAGACATTACCCCACACACCTTACGACACTCATTTGCGACTGATTTATTGAGTAACGGTGCAGATATTCGGCACGTACAACAGCTATTGGGCCATTCCTCTATTACCACCACCCAAATTTACACGCACATTACCGATACGCAGCTGCGAAATATCCACGAGCAATACCACAATTTACGGGAGTAAGTCTGCCGCACACGGCAATGTTCCCATCCGCTCTGCGTCTAAGAGCGCTTCCCCTGCTGCTGTCCACGTAAACGAAACATCGTCCTCATACGATATTAACCCGTAGCGAGCCAACGATTTCTGCACCAAATGCGTTTCTACCATGCTTTGTAGCAGCGATTGTTCATACAAACCAACCATAGACTGCATTCCTGAACGTATTATTCCGCCCTGCTGCTGCCACAATGGTCGAAATGCACGCACTACTTGCCAGGTTAATTCATCTATGCGCTGCACGGTACCCTCGTGCCGATGTACTAACATTTCCCATACCATTGGCAAGTATTGCTGAAATACAGAAAGGGATACGCCGTAGTCTGGGTCAAATTGCCTCCATTCCAAATGGTACATATCGGCATGCCAGAGCAAATAAAACTGGCCAGGCAGAGGAAGTTCTTGAAAACGCTGCGTACGAGAACGGACCACCTGAAATTGATTCTGATAAAACCGGATCAAGCGCAATTCTTCTAGTAATGCCATCATCCGCCGTACCGCAATAGTATCCCCTCGAAACACAGATAACCCTTGAGCTAACCGTACCTCTTCCTCTAGTACATTGTCTGCATCCACAGGCGTATGCGCTATTTCACGTAGTAGGCTCTGAGCCTCTAGTAGCACATGGGCATATGCAACGTCTCCCGTCTTAAATGGCAACGCAAAGCTTGTTGGAATATTAGGGTGGGACGCAAACCACATCTGAGCAACGTGCTTTCTCCATTTATCTTGCAAGAGCGGGCTTTGGACGTTTATCACGCCCATAACATTGCATACGGCAGTCTCCGGATCGGGTGCGTCTTGCACTGCGCTTACAATTTCAACCACATCATTCGTCGGGCTCACTCCCGACAATTCAAGTAAAGCCTCAACGCGTTGATGTTGCATATAACATATCAATAGTGCTGCTATCGCTAACTAAATACAATGGTATATAGGTATGAACATCTTTATTGTCCATGAAAAAACAGCGTTACACCCATGGGATATAACGCTGTTGGTTTTTGACTTAAAGAACCTCCTTGCTTACTTCGAGGCGTCGGGCGGACAGAGTTTGTCGAGGATTAGCTGTAGCTTATCCGCGACCTCCTTCTGTCCATCTCGGTGTGCCTTATTCCGCTCTTTCTCGAGATCCGAGAGGAGCTTGCGGAACGCGTCACCCTCTTTCTTTTGCCCCGACTCGATTTTCTCTACGAGTTTCGTGAGGAGATCTTCGAGTTTTTTCTCCTCCGCGGCCTTATCGACCACAGGAGGTTGTGGGACAGGAGGTCGTTGGCTCTGAAGAGCCTCTTCCATGCGACGCACTGTCCCACCAAGCGACTCTGCGAGTTCGGCGGGGTCAATAATTTCCCCCTCATCTTCCGAACCAGCACGAAACACTTGATTACCGACGCGAATTCCGATCGTCGAACTGCGATCAAACCGTGGACTCTGAAACCGACGATTCAGGTCTTTCACTTTATCGCCGAGCTTATTCACCCGTCCATCGATTCTTTCGATGTCAGCAAATTGCTCGTTGTCCTTCTCTCGCTGAGACTTACTTGTGCTTGTGGATGACCGTTGACATCCGACAAGACACGTGACCACAATCATTGCGACCACAGACAGGATCGTTTTCGACTTCATGGGGTTCCCTTTCATTCATCGTCGTTTTGTTGTTGAGATTTCATACGTCTTCGGTGAGCTTCCAGATCCGAATCTTCTTCAGCCGCATCCGGAGACGAACCTTTTGATTCCAGTTCACTACTTTCATCGGAGAGAAGATTGGGGTTGCCATTCCAATAGGCATATCCTCCGCCAGCAACAACGATGGCGATGACGAGCCCGAGGGCCCACCACAGCCGCTTGATTGTCGTGGCGTTCTTCTTCTGTTGCTTGCGACTCTTTTCAAGCAACGTCACGAGCTCCGTTGGAGTTTTGACCTTGCTCTTCAGTTTGGCCGGAAGCAGATTGGGAAGTGTTGCCCATTCTGACGGCTTGCCAGCGGGCTCAGACCTTTTCTGAAGCTCGGTGAGAGTCGCGACGCTGAGATTTGGCATGACCTTAATGAGGTTGTCCAACAGGTCAGCCTTGGGCTTCAGATTCGCATTCTCTGCCAGCAAATCCCTCGTTTGCGCTTCGACAGCCGTTTTGATTTCCTCTTGCCGCTTCTTTTGACGCTGCTCAGCTAGCGCTACCTTGCGCTGCTTCACATGAGCCAACCATGCCTGAAGGGCCTGGGGGTCCATAAGCAAGAGTTCGTCCCAAGTTTTTCTCTCCTGGGGAATAAACCCGTCTCCTTGCTCGCCCCAAATTTGTTGGCGCAATTGTTGCGCTTGATCCGGAGCAGGAGGTGTTGGTGGAATAGGTGGAGCTGGTGGTACTGGATGTGTTGGGGGTGTTGGGGGTGTTGGGTTGGGGTTCGACATGTTTTGGTCTCCTGGTTCTGGGTTCGGGTGATTGGGTTTAACGGTTTCTTCAATGACGGAGTACAGGTGCGGTGACACATCGGTCCGGACTTTGACACGAGGCGTAAGCCCCGAAACCATGACCGACAAACATGACTGCACGCTACCTTTCGTCACCTGTTCTCTATCAATCCCACTCTGACGAGCGAGGTTAATCAAATCGGTGACTTGTCTAGCACTTTTCTCCTTTTGCCCATTTGCTCGAAGAGCATCTAGACATTCCTCGTTTGTGACAGGGTCTTTAACCCGCTGATTCGCCATGACATTTCCCTTCTGTGCAATAAGGATATGGGTGGATTATATATTCGTTGGCCTGCCCAACGCTTAGTAAATTGTGAGCGTCCATTCAATTCCGAGAAACATCCATTTCTGAACCTCGTATTATATACATAAGTAAGTACACTTGTCAAGTTTCTTTACCTGTGCTAGGGTGGACGGTTATGCATATATATTACATCGGCCAAGAAGCAGTACGAGCAGCAGCGCTTGCCAAGCAGGCTACCAAAAACGGCCATGCCGTGACCATTTCGATGCCAAATACACAAAAAAGTGTAGAATCTCTCGATTTTACAGGGATTCGGCTACTTAGTTTACCCTCCCTCGACCCTCGTATCCCTGGCGGATACCTATATACCCTACTTTCCTGCATTGCGGCCTTTTTTATTCGACCGGATACGATTGTTGTTCAAGATTGGAAAGCAGCTCTTTTGATTCGCCCCTTTCTTTTGTTGCTACAAAAGACGTGTGCTGTTTGGATTATAGACGATATGCCACCACGTTTTGCGGCGCGTATTGCAGCTGGATTTGATCAAATTTGTGCAACTAGCAGAACTGTCCAATATAGGCTTTTAACGCAATATAATGTTACAAGCACGTATATTCCTGACGGGTATACGGCACCAGGGCTTGCGGATATATCGCCAAGGGCAGCTGGGCTTACGAAGGAAAAATATGCCGTAGCCCTTACGCAAGACAAAAAAGAGATTCAGCGTATTGCACGCGCATTTGCAGCTGCAAAAACACGTAAAAAGCTCGTAGCATTTGGCGCTGGCAAATCATCTGCAAAAATTACGTACACAGATGCTCCCCTTACAAGCAGGCTGGCAACTTCGATAGTGCGCCAAGCTGGCATTGTTATTGCTGCAGATCCTGCCCAATCCCCTCTTATTCTGCAAGCAATGGATGCAGGCAGGCAGATTATTGCAACAACGGATTCTCTACACGAAGAGCTACTCGGAGTAACAGCGAACTATTACGTATCAACTGATTACAAGCAGCTCACAGTGCTTATAAAAGCTGGCTTTACTTCAGTTTCTACTAACCGCTCTGCAATAGTGCGCGCCAAACACTTTACTTGGACTAAAATAGGCCAAGAGTATGAACGGGCATATAAGCACAAAAAGGCCGTATTAGTGCCATTTGACTCTATTGTACGTAAAACGAGCTTTAAAATAGCAGCGTAACCCTGTAGAGTGCATATACGGCGGATGTGGCGGAATTGGTATACGCGCATGGCTTAGGACCATGTGGGGCAACTCATGGAGGTTCGAGTCCTCTCATCCGCACCATATAAGTAGCTTAACATAAGCAATTAATAGCCCTCCGTTGGGCTATTTTATTTACTATTGACAAATACATACTTTTAGGTATATAATTTCATGTTGGACTGTATTCTACAGCTCCTTGAAAACTACACGAAACCGGGGGTACATCCCCCAAAACAGAAAGAACAAATCATGGAACTTCTCTGGATTCTTGTTGGCCTTTTCGGTGCTCTGGTTGTCTGGAACTCTTTTGCGTTACTGGATGTAGACCAGGGTGCAGAAGTGTACCAATCAGCGCAACACTGGTTTACCTACCATCCACGCGGTTTCAAGAAATCTTTGGAACCTTCAGAGCGCGCGAGGCTTAAGAAGGTTCCCCGGATACGAGTTGCTTGGTTCTTGGATATCGTTTTTTGGCTTTGGCCAATATGGCGAATCAAGATCTTTAACACGAGCGGTGATGGACTAGAAATTAGGGCTACTGACGTTTTCACAAACGGTACAGAAAAAAACCCTCGTACGGAGCTCGCCCTTGAAGCGATTATTTCGCCGCGAGTTGCCACTATCCGTCACATCTTGAATGCCTTCGGAATTCCACGGTGGCGCAACTTGAGTGCTCCATGCACGGTTAAGGATAAAACCGGGTATGAGTACCAAAGCAATCGCCTTATTGAACTCATGCACAGAAAAGTACAAGGCAATGCGCGTGATTCCATTCGAAGGGCTGCCGGCCTATTCGTCTGGGACCAAAACCACGAACGAGGCCTTCGAGAGCCTGAAATTGTGCATGACCGAAGGACACTCGAGCTCGTAACACTCTATGAACTCGGGGCCCGCGAATCATTCATGGGCCAAGCAAGGCTTCTTGTTCAGCCCGATGAGCTGGTCAAGTTGAATGAAGCAGAGTTCATTGCAGAGCTGATGAAGCCAACGTTCGACGTAGAAACTTTCTTTGGAAAAGGAGTCATTGCTGTCGACGTTAACTATCCTGGATTAGACATGGCCGCTGAAGCCGAAGGGGCTTCAGAGGCGAAAAAAGCTGTGAATGCCCAGTTTGTCGCTCAGCAGAAGGCTAGGGGCGAAAGGCTCACTGGCTTCGCACAAGCTGAGGTGATACGGGAACAGGGGCACGCAAGAGCAGATGCTGCAGAAGCAATGCTTAACAAGCTCCCCAAAGTGGATCAGAACACTGTACTTGCCGGCCAAATCCTGGATGGCAAGGACAACGTTATGCTGACGCCGATTGGCATTGGCACTTCATTAACCGAACTTATCGCAAAAACCCTTGGAGGAAAAACAACATGAACGGACTAGAAATTGCTGGAACTACAGCACTGATTGTCTTAGCCATCAGGGTCGTATGGAAACTCGTCGTTGCCTACGTTCCGCTTGGCTGGACCGGCCATCTACCCGGAATGATTCCAGAGTTCGTGAAAAAGCATTGGATTTGGACGATCGTGATTGTTTTAGCGACCTTGATCTTCCTTCCGGAAATCAAAGCTACCGGAACCTTCATATTCAAGGCGGCTGCTGCCGTCTTGGATAGTGCCTTCAATGGCACTCCTCGTTCAGAATGGGACCTTTTACCAGGTTCCGTACACACGTCCGATACGAGAGCAGAGGAAGTTGAGCAAGCCGACTCATCAGATCTTCGCTACGACCACTTCATTGAGGCCGGGCGAGACTGGGGATGGGAAACACTTCCGACGGAAGTTGAGTTGACACTTCCATTCGATGGAAAATCTAGGTACACGGGTTTGAATGTCGCTCTTATGGGGGGCGGTAAGATTCAGGTGTCTTGTCCTGGGTATGTCCAAGATGGCAGCTATACGATCTTCTTTCGTGAGGACACGGGAAAATGGTTTCCACTCTCCCGTCCAACCGAAGAGCTCGTCGTAACTGGTCTTGGAAACCTTCATGGAGCATACATGACACACGGAAGGGTTTCATCGCGAAATCCTGGCCGAGTCAGTTACACCATGGAGGCAATTCCAAAAGAAGGTCACACCCGGATTGCCACTTGGAAAATGGCGGCGAAGGGGGGCGAGAATCTATCTTGGGGTAGACTGCCCGCACCGGCAGCCTACAAGTGGAATCTGTATGTACGATTTGCAGACGAGCAAGGGTTTACCTTGACTCCAAGCAGTATGCAGCAGTACCCTGCTACAATTCACATCGGAGAAGCGCAAGCCTCTCAGACAGACGGTGTCAGCAAAAAACTGGAATTGGTGGTGCCAAGCGAAACACCCTTTAAGGTGTTGTCAGAACCAGAGAAAATCTTCGGAAACCATTCGGTACACGAGGAGGATCCGTTTCTGGCAATCGCTCCGCCAGCAATCCCAGGCAAGAATGTGCGGATCGAGGTCATACTCGATATCACACATCGTTAAGTTGTTCCCTATATTCAACACCTGCCCAAGTCTTTGTACTTGGCCAGGTGTTCTTTTTTTACCCCGTAAAATCACCCGGTGATCACGGGGCAAGCCCAAATAATATATTTATAATCGCGGCGATTAAACCCACAAACGCAATGCTCACAATGGACTGCAACGCTTTTATTTTTTGTATATCTTGAATTTCGGAATCACCAGGATTCCAGTCATACACGGAAGAGGCTTTTAGCATGCGGTTTGTAAAATAAATAACAATGACAACAGCTACGATATTAAAAATGGTGACGATGTCGGATAGTTCCATATATTCAGTATATATGATTTCTCCCCCTTATATGAGGGGGAGATTAAGAGGGGGTAGTTTTGCGCTCGCGAGACCCCACCTCGCCTCCCCTCATATAAGGGGAGGAAATAAACTAATTATGCTACCGCTACTGTGTTGATGATGAAGTTCACGATTGCAGCAGAGAGTGCGATTACGATAAGCCCAATAAGAGCATATAGAATCGTGTTCTTTGCTTTTTCCGTTTCTCCTTCTTCGCCCTGTGAGGTGATATAGCGGACTCCACCTACCACGAGGTAGATAGACGCTGCGATACCGGCAACAACAAGCAGACCATTTACGATATTCAGCACTGAAGGAATAAGCCCTCCTCGAGCCGTATTCGCGAATGGAATTGCCGGCTGCAAGCCCTGTGCGAATGCTTCTTTAATAAAGTTCATATACGACTCACCTCCTTTGTAATGCTAAAATTCTGATGAAGTAACTGTACCATAAAACTATCGACGAGGTACTGTAATAAATGACGGCTCTCCGGCACTACCTGCGCCACCGCCCTGATTGCCCGAAACAATATCAATGGCAAAGTTTACAATTAAGGCGGACAAACCGATGATAATAATACCAATAACGGCTGAAAGAATTGTATTCTTAGCTTTTTCAGCCTCACCCTCTTCGCCTTCAGAACGAATGTATCGCAAACCTCCGAGCACAAGGTATATAGCAGCGACTATACCAACAAGCACCAAGAATGCGTTTACGATTGTCTGGATCGTGTCTAGGAGACTTGCCGTATCTTCGTTACCCTGACACTTAATGCCAAGAGCACTGCAATCCCCTCCCGATACTTGCGTAATCTGCGCCGCAACCGGAAAAACAATGAGCGCCAACGATGTTACCGTTGTTACAAACATGATTGTTTTACCAAGCTTAGACATATTTATTTTGTAGCGACATTAATAACAACGTTCACGACAATTGCCGATATACCAATGATAATAATGCCAATAACGGAATACAGGATAATATTTTTTGCCTGCTCTGCCTTATTTTCTTCGCCCTGAGACGTAATGTATAAGAAACCGCCGTAGAGAAGCGAAATAGTTGCGATTGTGCCGGTTAGTGACAAAAGCCACTTTACGATTGTTTGCAGAATTTCTTTGGTAGATTTTGCCGGAGCTAGTTTATTAGTTTTCGCAAGATCGCCCACTGCTTTTATGCCGTCTTGAAACGTTGCTGGGCCCGCGGATCCTCCACCACTACTTCCAGTATCAGCAAACAAGTCTACTGGTTCTGCAAAAACAGGAAAGGCAAAAGAAACCGTGCATAATAAAGCGATACTACACGCGACGTACTTACTTTTGAGAGCCTGGTTCTTCATATGGAGCATTTGTATTACCGCCTAAAATTTCACCGGTGACGATATTAATAATCACGTATGAGAGCATCACTACCAACAGGCCGATAACAGCCCACATAATTGTCGTTTTCCCTTTTTTTACTTGCTCCTCACTTCCAAAGTCCATAATCATACGAGCGCCACCGGTAATAAGTGCGATTAATGCGATAAATCCAACTAACCCTAGCATGTAGTTAATGATTTTTGCCAAAAGGCCACTCACTGTTCCAATGTTCCCAAGAGGATTTGTTATTCCCTGCTGTTGAGCAAGTGCTACAACTGGCACTAAAGCCAATATCATTAGGAGCAAAAGAAGATGCGTACTTTTGATTACCTTACCCACCATTGCCCGTTGCTATTCGCTGAAGCTGATCTTGCGCTTGCTTAAGCGCATCAGAAATTGCTGTACCTCCGGTTGCAACACTATCAATCATCGTAGTAAATATACCATCAGTTGCCACTATATCAACCCTCGGCCACGATTGTGCCTTTAATGATTGTTCTGCAAACACTCCCATAATCGGATCTGCTACATAATCTGGCACTGCATCACGCCGCGCAGGCGGTACGCCTTGTGCGCGATTCATAGTTTCTGCAACAGGCTTGGATGCCAAGAAGCGCACAAACTGCCACGCAGCTTGCGGAGAGCGGGACGATGCCGATACTGCAAATGGCCAGTAGCTTGCGAATGTAACTTGGGTGGTATTGCCCCCAATTTGGGGAACGGGCCCTACAGAGAATTGCAGGCGTGGATTCTTTGCCTTCAGCGTAGGGATTTGATACGAGTAATTAAACAGCATTGCTGTTTTTCCTTCTGCAAATGCATCTATAGAATAATCTTGGCTTACATCCCATGCGTATACCTGCTTACTCTTGTTAGAAAAATCGGTATAGAACGAGAGTGCCCGCTGCCCCACATCGTTTGCAATATCTATTCTGCGCTCTCCTCTTGATGTGTCTAAAATCTTCAGGCCGCTTTGCATCATCAGCATCTGCAAAATATCTGGTGCGCGGTTAATGTTAACTGCCGTGCCTATAGCGGCACCACTTTGGCCAATTACGCCTAGGCGCGATACTTGTGTGAGCTTAGTTACTTGCTGTTGAAACTCCTGCCACGTTTTAGGCGGAGCAGAAATACCTGCGCTGTTAAAGAGATTATTGTTGTAATACAGCGCCATAGTATCTACCGATGTTGGAAGTGCATATACCAGCCCATCACGAGATAAATCAGTTGCAACTACATCTACGAATTCATCTTGTAATTGCCTCTCGTTTATAATCTCCACAGGCGCGGGAATAAGGCGCCCACGCTTTGCTTCTACCCATGTATTATTTATTACAAAAATATCGGGCCCTCTGCCTTCTGCTAATGCGTTCAACAGCTCTGCTTCATATGTTGCAACAGATGCGATCTTTTTATAATCGATGGTAATACCTGTGCTTTCTTTAAACGCCCGTACAATTGGCCCCATTACATCGCTATCTTGCCATAGACCCCATACTACGAGCGTAGTATTTGTTGTTGTTTGCACTTTTTGCGGCGCACGGCACCCAAACCCCATGAGGGAAATACCGCTTACAATAATAAGCAGCGCATACGGCAACTTGGAGCGTAGAGGGTTCATGCGGCGGGGATAAATACAATGCCGTAATGATACGGACTTGGGGAAAATTCTTTCTGTACCGTAAGGCCGCAGCTGGCCGCTATTTCTTTCATTTCATCCGCCGATTTTCGATTATGAATAGGGGGGCCGAATGGAGTTGAGGATGTATTCCACTCGATAACAGCAACGTGCCCATTAGCCGCAACTACCCGAACAGCTTCAGTTAAAATCTTTGCGGGATCTGATTGATGTAGAATATTTGCGACTAATACCCAATCTGCGGATTTCATTGGAATAGTGCTGCCAGGAGAGTTTTCCAGATTTGCACGGACTGTCTGCACGATGTGTTCAACCCCCTGCTGCTTTGCTTTATTTTCTGCCTCTGCAAGCATATCTATCCGAATATCCACTCCGATACTTTTGCCTTTAGGGCCGACAATGACTGCAGCCGGAATGAGATAAAAACCGGCTCCCGAGCCCAAGTGAACGA
>MHHP01000002.1:0-15143 GCA_001817055.1 Candidatus Andersenbacteria bacterium RIFCSPHIGHO2_02_FULL_45_11 | reverse complement strand
GAATTTGCTTCTGGCATAGCGATGCAATGTAGTATATCACAACAAAAACTTTGTCGGGGAATTTCTCCCCCTTGGATAAGGGGGAGCGTGAGGGGGTAGTAACGTTACGAGCTGACCCCACCTCGCCTCCCCTCATATGAGGGGAGGAAAACTTACTCCGCTGCTTCTTCTTGCCAAACAGTAAATGTAGATACTTTGCCGCTCTTGTCGGATGGGCGCATGAGGCGAACGCCTTGCGTTGCACGGCCTGCTAAGCGGACTTGCGATGCTGGGATACGGATAACTTGACCACGCTCTGACACTACGAGAATATCAGCATCTTCTATCTGTGCTTCTAGCAATACAATAGCCCGTACAATTGCACCCGTTTTTGTCGTTACGCTTCCAGTGCGGATACCAGATCCACCCCTGCCTTGTATTCGATATTCTTTCAGCGCAGTTCGTTTTCCAAATCCTTGCTCAGTAATCACCATAACTTGGCCACCTTCTTGCCCTGCTTTTACCACATACATCGCGATTACTTCATCGTCACCCTTGAGCTTGATACCCCGTACACCTGCGGCCGTACGACCCATTGCACGCACATTCTTTTCTTCAAACAAAATTGCTTGACCTTTTGTAGTTGCAAGAATAATACGGTCTGATCCGGAAGAAACGCCAACCCATTCCAACGTATCGCCACTGTGCAATTCAATTGCTTTCAATCCCGAACGCCTAATGTTTAAGAAATCTTCTCGAGATGTTTTTTTAATAACGCCGCCACGAGTTGCCATTACAAGGTATTCTCCTGCGCTTTCTGAATCGGGAATGTCTTGCACTGCCGTAACCTTTTCCCCAGCTGCCAACTCTAAGAAATTCTGAATTGCTTGACCCTTTGCAGCTCGCGCCGTTGCCGGAATTTCATATGCATTGGTAGAAAATACTCGCCCCTGGTTCGTAAAGAAGAGCAGCTGTTTGTGCGTTGTAGTTGCCAGAAACAGATCTACTACGTCTTCTTCTTTGGTCGTCATCCCTTTTACACCTTTTCCTCCGCGGCGCTGTACTTGGTACGTACTGGTTGCAAGGCGCTTAATGTATCCTCCCCGAGTAATAGTGATGATAGTAGGATCATCAGCAACCAAGTCTTCAGTAGAGAATTCACCAATAGGGCCGGACACTACTCGAGTGCGACGCTCGTCGCCATACTGCTTCACAATACCCTCATAATCTGCCCGTACAAGCGCAGCTACTTTCTTTGGATCCTTCAAGATGCCTTCGTACTCTTTAATGAGCGCCTTCTTTTCGTTTAATTCATCGTCTATTTTCTTACGCTCAAGCCCTGCCAAACTAGAGAGACGCATTTCAAGAATTGCCGTTGCTTGCGCGTCTGATAATGTAAAGGCCTTGCGCAGATTGTTGTGCGCAAGTTCCCGAGTCTTACTCTTTTTGATAATAGCAATAACTTCCTCGATATGATCGAGTGCGATTTGCAACCCTTCCAAAATGTGGGCGCGTTCGCGTGCGCGATCCAAATCGTATTGTGTACGACGAGTAATTACTTGTTTGCGATGCACAATATGCTCCAGGATAGTCTCTTTCAGCGTTAGTACCTTTGGCTGCTTTCCACCATCTACAAGCGCCAGCATGTTTACATGGAATGTCTTTTGTAAATCAGTAGTGTCGAACAACTGGTTTAGTACCTTTTTCGGATATGCGTCACGCTTGAGTTCCACAACAATACGAATACCGTCTTTATCTGATTCATCCCGTAAATCACGAATACCTTGGATACGGTCTGCCTTTACGTTTTCTGCGATACGTATAATGAGCTGAGATTTGTTTACCAGGTAGGGGATTTCTTTCACGATAATTCTAAATGCTCCGCCTTTACCCTCTTCAATATCGGCAATTGCGCGCGTTACAATACCGCCTTTGCCCGTAGCATACGCCTGTAAAATGTCTTGCTTGTTATAAATAGCGCCACCAGTAGGAAAATCGGGGCCTTGTACAAACTTCATCAAATCCTGCACCGTTGCATCTGGGTTTTCAATCAGGTGGATTGCTGCAAGGCACACCTCTTTCATGTTGTGAGGAGGAACGTTTGTCGCCATTCCAACAGCGATACCCACGGTACCATTTACGAGAAATTGCGGGATTGCGCTGGGGAGTACTACAGGCTCCTTTTTAGAACCATCGTAGTTATCAATAAAATCAACTGTGTCTTTTGAGATATCTGTAAGCATTTCATCAGAAACTCGCATAAGGCGGGCTTCCGTATATCGCATTGCTGCAGGAGAATCTCCGTCGATATTGCCCCAGTTACCCTGGCCATCGATAAGAGGGTATCGCAATGAAAATTCTTGCACCAAGCGGGCGAGTGCATCATATATAGATGCATCACCATGCGGATGGTATTTTGCCATCACGTCACCCACTACGTTTGCGGATTTGCGAAACTTTGCTGTGGAACGAAGATTCTGTCTCCACATAGAATAAAGGATACGGCGCGCCACTGGCTTCATTCCATCCCGTACATCCGGAAGGGCGCGGGATACAATGACGCTCATTGCATAATCCAAATAGCTCCTTTGGATTTCTTCGGACAATCCCTGATTAACGAGCTTTCCTATATTGTTGTAAATTTCTTCCATAGATATGCAGTACTAGGCAGCAAGCTGAAGCTGTGCCGGTAACAGAAGGAATGCCCATACCAGAATAACAATCACACTTGCAATTATAGTATACAGAAACACTACCCGAACCTTTTTATGTTCTGGGTGTTGCTGGATTCGTTCGATGTGGTTTTGGATCTTTTGTCGCATAGTGCTTTTGTATTTTTGTGTATTATGGAGCCAGGATAATTGTTTGCATATCCTCACTCGGCAACTTGCTCGCCTTGAGAATAGCCTTTTTCTCTGGAGTTACGTTCGATACGCCCATTTCTTCCGCGAAAGCTTTAATGCCTTCTGTGTAGTTAATAGGGATCACGATACGTGGCTCAATAACACTGATCATGTGGAGTGCCTGTTTTACGTTGAGGCCGCTGCCCCCTCCGATCGGGACCAAAAAAACGTCAATATCTACCCGTTCCAATTCGCGTAGTTCTTGTTCTTGTAAGTCTCGATTAAGCGCTCCTACGTGCAAAATGACCATGTCTTCAACCATCCACCGTTGCAAGTTACGCTCTTTGCCATCTCCTACCTCACCGGCAGGCAGGTCGGCATGCCAGCCAATTGAATGAAGCGTGAATTCTCTGAACGAATATTCCCCGGGAGTATCGATAAGAAGCGGATCGCCCTGAATCCCTGATAGCTGGCTCATTTCAGAATCTGATGGATTGCTGAGCGCCACCACATCTGCTTTTGCGCGCAACGCAGTAGGATCAAGGACGAGTGTCGTATCTTTAGAAATGACTTTTACGGTGTACTGGCCATGCCAAGATAGTTGCATAGGAGCAATCGTACCATGGCGTTATTGACCTTGTAAACCGCTTGTGTCACAATGCCTCGTATGAAATCTGAATCATTAGCACAGGATCAAATCAACATGGAAGAAGTGCTTGCAAAGCATGACGACCTAGCGCACGTACCCGAAAAAGGGGAAGTATTAAATGGAACGATTTTAGAAAAAACCAGCAATGCCCTCTATATAGACATAGGGCGGTTTGGAGTAGGTGTTATTTATGGCAAAGAGCTATTTGACGACCTTGATACGTTTAAACGGTCCAAGATAGCGGATACGGTACAGGCTACCGTCCAAGAGCTGGATAACGAGGACGGCTATATCGAGCTTTCCTTGCGTTCTGCAACAAGGGAGAGAAGCTGGGAAGAGCTTCGTCGAAAACTGGACGACGATGTTGCCTTTGAGAGCGAGATCATTGATGCAAACAAGGGTGGGCTTATTGTACGAGTAAACGGCGTTACGGGATTCTTGCCTGTTTCACAACTTGCACCAGATCACTACCCGCGAGTTGAGGGTGGCGATAAGTCTAAAATCCAAGAACGGCTTGCAAGCTATGTTGGTCAAATCTTTAAACTCAAGGCAATTACGATTGACCCTGAAAACGAAAAACTTATTGTTTCAGAAAAAGCTGCGGTAAGCGACGAAATCAGCGCTACATTAGAACATCTTGGAAAAGGCAAAGATGTAGAAGGCGTGATTAGCGGTATCGTTGACTTCGGAGTATTCGTAAAATTCGAAGAAAGCGGACAAGAGCTTGAAGGCCTTGTGCATATTTCTGAACTTGCATGGCAGCGTATCGATAATCCTGCTGACTTCGTATCTATTGGTGATAAGGTTAAAGCAAAAGTTATTGGAATCGATAGCGGACTGCGGATTTCTCTCTCTATTAAACAGCTCCAAGATGACCCATGGCTTAAGGCAGCTGAAAAGTACAATGCAGGGGACACGGTAACGGGTAAAATTTTGAAGGTTACCCCGTTTGGAGGGTTCGTAAAGCTTGATAAAGACATCCATGGGCTTGTGCACGTATCTGAATTGCCAGCTGATATCCAAAAGGATCCGACTGCGCATCTACATGCCGGGGAAGAGATGGAATTCACTATCATTTCTATCGAACCGAAAGAACATCGGCTTGGCCTCTCTTTAAAAAAGCCTACGGAAGAAGTAAAGGAAACAAAGAAAGAAAAGAAGGCAAAGAAAAAATAACAGAACACTACACCCCGCAATTGCGGGGTGTATGATATTAGTATGAAAAAAAGATACGCATGCCTCTCACTTACCATACTGCTCGCGCTCTCACCACTGGTTCGCTTTTCAATTGAAGACAACAGCCTTCCCCGTGATACGAAATTTTATTTAGCTGCGTGCATAATTGCGTTTGGCATATTTATTTACTCGTATCATTATTGTGTTCAATCGTTATTCCGAATATCTTTTTTAATTGCTGCTCTGGGTATAGCTTCTGCATTTCTTATAGGCATGCTTCCAGCTAATACGTATGCCGTTTTATATTGGATTATTGCAACATGCTTCGGGATTGCGACGTGGGTACTTCTGGCTGACAACCATGCACATCGCAAAATTTTAATTGCTACTCTTGTTGGATGCATTGGGCTATATGCACAATGGGGCATTGCACAATTTGTTGTTCAACACGATCTTGGGCTGCATGTGATTGGCGAATCACGACTTGCTGTGGGCAATCTTGGAGTCGCCTCTTTTTCTAGCGGCTACCAAAAATATATTCGCGCGTATGGGCCATTTGCACACTCTAATAGCTTGGCTGGAAGTATCGTACTTGGAACCATGCTCCTATACACGCTTCGATCATCTTCCAAGCTATATAGTTATAGCGTCTTGTTGATATTCTCGATCAGCATACTTACCTCCTTTTCGCGTGCCGGACTTGTAGGCTTCGGACTTGTACTACTTGGATTTATATTGGAAAAGCGCCAGTACTGGATTGCTGTTATTACATTAGTGCCTTTAGTGCTCTTCGGCCCACTATTATTCACTCGTTCTTTTGACCCGCATGGAGTTGCGCTCGAAGACAGAGTAAGCGGAGTTGCCTGGATGAAACAGATGGCGACACAAGAAAGCTTTTTGAGAGGGTACGGAATAGGGAACTATGAGCGTGCACTTACTGCGTATCTTAAAACAGCGGCTATTCCCCATAATACTTGGGATATTGCTCCCGTACATTCAGCTCCCCTTTTGCTGTTCAGTGAATTTGGAGCAATTTTGAGCGGTATGTTTGCCATACTTCTGTACATATTTTTTCGACAGCAGTATCGCCCTGTCTTACTAGCACTTATTCCACCTCTTCTTCTAGATCATTATTTCATAACACAGCTGGGCGCGAGCCTACTACTTATCACTTGTAGCATACTCGTAGTACAATACAGGGGTGGACATCGTACTCACTGATTGGAGAGGAACTTTTACTTCGGAGCGCCCAACGCTGCATAGTCTTCCGCACCCAGAAAATCCTCACTACACGCACTTATCGCACATGGCATTGCAACATGCTCCACACACTCAATTACACGGAGTGCCTGAGCTATCACAGCCTTCTTGGAAACCTATTGCATCTATTCCGGCTCAATCTCCTTTTCCTTATAGCGCTGCGCTTCTCGAACATCCTACACAGGCAAGAAATATAGTATTGGTAACGGGTGATGCGCGCACGATACTACATTATTGCTCGCTTGATTCTCAGACTCGATATGTAATTGAACAAGAAATTTTTACACAAGAATCTGAAGGATTTTTCCCAATCGGAATTGCGTTCAAACATACGCATGCTCCAGAACTTTCCCGAGATACTATTCATGAGCTAACGTTAATTGGATTCGCAAATACTTCGTTCGAATTAATGCAAGATGCTTCTCGCATTATTCGTTCACTGCACGAAAAAAAGATTCAGATAAAAATTGTATCCCCCATGGCACTTCGCTTGTCTCAATCAATTGCACGCAACATAGGAATCGTTGCGTCAGAAGATGTGTGCGTTACCGGGAATAATCTTGCACTCATGAGCGACAATGAACTGCGAGAATACATACCACGTGTGAACATATTTTCTGAACTTGAATTTGCGGATGAACAACGCATCACGCGAATCTTTGAAGAGGGTGGGCACCAAATCATTCGTCATGAATTTTCCCGCGCATAAAGGTGCCGAGGGCGAGCGCATTGCAAAAGAATATTTGGAAAAAAACGGACTTATATTTTTGACTGCAAACTGGAGCTGCAAAGTAGGGGAAATAGATTTAATATTTGCAGACGGCGATGTGCGCGTACTTGTTGAAGTGCGAACGAGAAGTAAAACAACTTTTGGTGATGGCGATGAGACGGTTTTTATTCAGAAGCAAAAGAAACTTATTCGTGCAGCAAAATATTATCAACAAAAAGAAAAGTATTGGGGAGATATTCGATTCGATGTTGTATCAATTATATTGGATGCGGGAATTACTCCAACCATAACCCACATACCAGACGCATTTGACACAGGTAGTGCGTGGTAGTACATTCAAGACATCAGATTCCGTGGCGAGAGCCGCGGAATTCTTATAACTAAACAACCTAATAGATACAATTACATATGAGCCAAGACACACCTTCATTCTCTCTCGCAATCGACCAAATCGTTGCAGAGAAAGGGATAAGCAAAGATAAAGTGCTTGATACTATTGAGCAAGCTATTGCTGCTGCATACCGGAAAGACATGGGCGAACGAGGCCAAGATATCCGCGCTGAGTTCAATGAAAATGACGGCACTGCACGAGTGTTTAAGGTTATAACTGTGGTTGTGGACGAAGAGGTTGAAAACCCAGTTGCACAAATCACTCTATCTGAGGCTCAAAAGAATGATCCTGAAGCTACAGTTGGCAAGGAATACGTTGAAGAGGTTACTCCAACCGATCCTCATTATGGGCGCGTTGCAGCACAGACAGCAAAGCAGGTTATTATCCAACGCATCCGTGAAGCGGAACGAGAGGCAACGTTTGAAGAATTTCAAGATAAAGAAGGGGAGATTATCTCCGGAATAGTGCAACGCATTGAAGGAGAAACTGTATTCGTAGATATCGGACGCACAACAGGACTATTATTCCCAAGCGAGCAGGTACGAGGAGAACGGTACCGCGTAAATCAACGTATCCGCGTATATGTTGTAAAGGTTGCATTAACCAGCCGTGGGCCTGAGATCATCTTGTCTCGTAGCCACCCTGGAATGTTAAAACGCCTGTTTGAAATGGAAGTTCCGGAAGTATTTGCAGGTACAGTTGAGATTAAAGGAATTGCACGCGAAGCTGGTGAACGTTCTAAGGTTGCAGTTGTTGCAACCGAAGATGGCGTAGACCCTGTAGGAGCGTGTATTGGCCAGCGCGGAACACGAATCCAGACTGTTATTGCGGAACTCTCCGGAGAAAAAATTGACGTAATCCAATGGGACGAAGATATTGCTCGCTACATTGGCCATGCACTCTCCCCTGCGCGCGTAATTGCCGTAGACATTTTCGAAGATGAAAAACGTGCACTTGCCCATGTTGAAGAAGATCAACTTTCACTAGCAATCGGCAAACGAGGACAGAACGTTCGATTAGCTGCAAAACTAACGGGTTGGAGAATCGATATCATTAAAGCTGGCGAAGAGGCACAACCAGAACCTGCTGCAGAAGCTGAGATAGCACCCGAAGAACCTCAAGCGTAACAACGTCATATGGAAATTACTGTTGTCCCTAAAAAAGAGGCTTCACAAGCCGAGATTACTGTTTCCGTTCCAAAGGAATCGTTTGCACCTTTTGTGGAACGCGCAATTGGAACGCTTGCGAAGGGCGTAGAACTAAAAGGGTTCCGCCCAGGTAAGGCTCCGCGAAACCTGGTAATGGAACATGTAGGTCAAGATCGTATCCTGCATGAGGCTATGGACTTAGCGTTGCCTCATTTCTTTGCAAAGGCTGCTGTTGAAGAAGATGTCCAAGTAGTTGGGCGCCCAGCCATTTCTATCTTAGAATTAGGTCTCGATACCCCGTTCAAATTTACGGCTACTGTTGATGTGATTCCAGATATTACATTGGGTAATCCTTCCGCACTATCTGCAAAAAAGAAAGAGGTTGTGGTATCAGACGAACAACTTGATCATGAGTTAAAGCATCTGGTAAACATGCGAGCTACCACAGCACAAGTTACACGCGCTGCGGACAAGGGCGACGTTGCACTCGTAGATTTTCAAGTCAAAATAGACGGATCTCTTATCGAGGGTGGCGCAAGCAAAAACCATCCCGTTACTATTGGGGAAGGGCGATTTGTACCTGGATTTGAAGATGGCATTATTGGCATGAACGCAGGGGAGAAAAGAACATTCCCTATCCATTTCCCCGAAGATTACGGCAAGCAAGAATTGAAGGGGAAGCAGGCGGAGGCAACCGTGAGCGTTATCAGCGTGCAAGAAAAAAAGGCACCTGCACTTGATGATGCATTCGCACAAAGCCTAGGTGGTGCGTTCAAGACTATGGACGAACTCAAAGACAAGCTGCGTGCAAATATGAAGGAAGAGCTCACCGCAAAAGAAGAAGAGCGGTATAGGGGAGAGTTGGCCGAGCAATTAATGGATGCCAGCACCTTCGGAGCTATTCCTGAGTCGCTAGTTGAACACGAGATCGACCGCAGAATGGAAGAATTCGCAACGATGCTTTCATATCAACAACGTTCAATCGAAGAGTATGCGCTTGCACAAAACACATCTATCGAAAAGATGCGCGAAACCATGAGAGAATCCGCAACCAAACAAGTAAAAGTAGGATTAGCGCTCCGTGAGCTTACGCGCAAACATGATATTAGTGCAACGGAAGAAGAAATTGCCGAAGAAGTTACGAAGGAGCTTGCACGATTTGGATCTATTGAAGAGGCAAAAAAAGAAGTTGACCAACAAGACATCCAAGAGTACGCAGCAAGCGCAATCAAGAATAAAAAGACACTCGATTTACTTGGTGAATTAGCAAACAAGAAATCGTAGAGGTATACTAGTTGGTATGAGTTACCTTATACCAACCGTTTTAGAAAAATCACAATTTGGAGAGAGAGCATACGATATTTATTCTCGTCTCCTGAAAGAGCGCATTATCTTTTTAAGTGGTGCGATTGATGAAGACGTCGCAAACGTCATCATTGCTCAGCTTATTTTCCTTGAGCATGAGGATCCGAAGAAAGATATTAAGCTGTACATTAATTCGCCAGGCGGGCAAGTAACTGCCGGTATGGCGATGTACGACACCATGCAGTTTATTCAACCTGACGTTGCTACTATTTGCGTAGGCATTGCAGCAAGTATGGGAGCAGTACTCTTGGGTGCGGGTGCGGCTGGTAAGCGCGCAGCGCTTCCAAATGCCGAAGTTATGATCCACCAAGTCATGGGCGGAGCAGAAGGGCAAGCATCCGACATCGAAATTAGCGCTCGGCACATCCTGAAAACCAAGGATAAACTAAATCAAATTCTTGCCCACCACACAGGCCAGCCTTTGAAAAAAGTGGAAAAAGATACAGATAGGGATTACTATATGTCATCAGAGGAAGCGAAAGAGTACGGAATTATTGACACAATCATCACAAAAGGGTGAATCTTCCTCGAATTTGATTTATTAACCACCATACAATATGGCTCTATCAGCGTACGTGCCTGCCATTGTGGCAGCACTGCTCGGTGTTGGTATAGGGTATTTAGCATCCCGCCAACTGGGCTCTCAAAAAGCAGAACATGTAGACGGTAAAATCGAAGAAAAACTTGCTGCGGCAAAGCAGAAGGTTCAAGCTCTCCGCGCTGAAACAGAGCGTGAAGTACAAGAACTACGCGAGAAAGCTGAAAAAGAAGCTGATGCTCGTCGTAATCAAATTATTGAGCTGGAGACTCGTGTTGCTGAACGAGAAACTAAGCTTACAACAAAGATAGAATCTGTAGAGCAAAAAGAGCAAGAACTCGCCTCCACAAAAGAAGCGCTAGAGAAAGACCGTGCGAAGCTTGCTCATGCTCTAGAAGAAGAGCAAAAGCACCTTACAGAGATATCCGGACTTACTGCAGCGCAAGCAGCGGAGCGGATTATGGAACAAATGGAAGAACAAACAAAGGAAGAAATTGTTCGACGCGTTCGAAAACTGGAGCAAGAAGGGGAAACACAACTGGAAGAAAAGGCTCGCAATATTCTCTCCACTGTTGTGCAGCGGTATGCGGCATCTCACATTGCAGAAAACTCTACTTCCTACGTAGATGTGCCAGATGCATCCATGATCGGCCGTATTATTGGAAAAGAAGGACGCAATATTCAACACATTGAACGGCTTACCGGATGCGAAATCGTAATTGATGAAACACCAAACTCCATTATGATCTCTGGCTTCTCTCCCGTACGACGCCAGGTTGCAAAGCGTGCTATTGAAGCCCTTATTAAAGACGGACGAGTGCACCCAGGCCGCATTGAAGAGGTAGTGGAAGAAGCAAAGAAAAAGATTAACGACGATATCCGCGAAGCAGGAGAAGCTACGGTATATGATTTGGGAATTGTGGACTTTCCACCACAGCTTGTGCATTTAGTTGGCCGCATGAAATATCGTACTAGTTATCGCCAAAACATCTTAAAGCACAGCTGGGAAGCGGCTCACATTGCAATCATGTTGGCTGAAGAGCTTGGCGCAAATGTAAATATTGCAAAGAAGGCAACACTCTTACACGATATTGGAAAAGCAATCGACCATGAGGTTGAAGGTAATCACGTAGAGATTGGGGAAAAGATTATGCGAAAGTTCGGCATTAAAGAGGAAATTATTAAAGCCGCTGCAGCGCATCACGAAGACTACCCATTTGATACGAGAGAAGCCATCATCGTACAGGTTGCAGATGCTATCTCCGCAGCACGTCCAGGTGCTCGTAAAGAGAACACCGGGGAATACGTGAAGCGTATGGAAGACTTGGAGCAGATTGCGGCCAGCTACGCGGGTGTAAAGAAGGCGTATGCAATCTACGCAGGCCGTGAAATCCGCGTATTCGTAGAACCGCACGAAATTGATGACCTTGCTGCAATTAAGCTGGCTCAGAGTATCGCGAAGCAAATTGAACAGGAATTAACGTATCCAGGAGACGTGAAGGTGAACGTCATTCGGGAAACAAGGGCAGACGCATTGGCACGCTAACCTCACCCAGCCTCTCCTTCGTAAGGAGAGGAGACGGCGCCGGGAAAACGCTTGGTGTTAAACGGTAAAAACACCAAGCGTTGAGGAGGCGCTAACCGTTGTCATTCCGGACCTGCCTGTCCGACAGGCAGGCTTGATCCGGAATCCACGTAGCCCTATACTCATACTAGATCCCCGCCGTCGGTCTCTGAGCCGGCACCTGGTGGGGCTCTTTTTATTCCGGATGCGCAGGATATAACGTTAGCAGCTGCTTCTTATTTGTTTTTCGATCTTCCTGCACAATCACAGAGAAATTCAGTCCGTCTGAAGTGTTACCCTTAAATTCATGCTTAATAATTCCGGGCTGGTTTTCATCCATAAAGCTAAGTGGATCACATTTGGAATTGCGCAGAAGTTCTAATGCGCAGGGTAAGTATTTTAGACGGCGCGCACGATCAACAGCTGACTTTGTCTGTATATGCTGCCAGAAAAAATCAAAGAATATTTTGTCTTTATGGAAATACGCCGAACGTATATACGCACGCCGTTTTGTTTGCTTCTGTAGTGTGCGAAGTAATTTTCGAGCTTGCGGAATAATATCAACGAACCGACGGCCGGAAAGCTGCTTCGCCTTACACTGATACGCGCGAATCTTTGGCTTCTTTCGCTTTTTCGGCATAACTAAATCGTATCATGTAAAAATAGGAGTAAAGAAAAAAGCGATGAGGTTTCCCTCATCGCTTTTCGGTTCATCTAATTGAGTACATCAAATTTTTAGCCAATCTTCTTTTTCCCTACCACATTCCGAGCATATCCTAATGCAACACACTCCTGATAATTTTCCACCTGCCGCCCCTAATATCGGTGCTTGCTGAAGGGCTTCTCTATCATTATTAGCTTCAAAATCAACCCTATACGGCATTTCTAGTCCTGAGCCATTTCGTACCTCAAACAGCGCTTGATACTTCATCGTAACCTCCATTTTGGTTAATATTTCACATGAACGACACTTTATCTGTTAGTGGCCAGAACTCAACGTCATTAAATCTTACAAACTGTTTTACGCCATTCCTCAAGGCAGCAAGAGAATTATTAAATCCCTGTTCCACCAATTTCCTCTCTTGATGATAGAATGGCCCGCTTTGCTTTGGGATTAAGAATCCACTTGAGAAGCAAAGCGCGACGTCGAGCCTTTGACTAAATGATGTTTGGAGTAGTTCTAATCTTCTTCTGCTAATAACATCAACCGCGTCGCGATTAAAAATTATCTCCATAGGATCTGACTCTTCTTTGGAAATCAAAAAGCGTTCAATACGAACATAGAGGAACATTTTATCATCCTTGTTTTCAACGCAATACTGAACAGCATCTTCCTTTGCGGCAAATTCAGAGACGAACTGTCGATCTGACTCTATTGTTCCTCCGTAGACATTATAGTAGATAACCTTAACGAGAGTTTGGACGCTGGCCATTTGGATTCCTTTTTCTTGTGAAATGAACGTTTTTCGCTGGCTACCTATTAGCCAACAAGTTAGAATAGGCTACTTAGTATCATGTGTAAATATGTTGACACTATTTGACAACATATGATACTATTGTCGCATGGAACTCCTTACGGATCGGGAAAAGCAGGTCTTTTTTGCACTTCACAAGCTCAATACTGCCACCGTACAGGGAATAGCCAAGGAAACGCTTATAAACCGCACAGCCCTCTATCACACCCTAGAACTTCTTACGACGAAGGGCCTGGTTACTCCGCTCAAAAAAGATTTCACTACTGTATTTCAGCCCATTTTGCTTCAGGACTTTGAACTATGGTCGAAAAAACAGGTCACTGATATGGAGTCAGAGTTGAAAGGTATGAAAGAAACTATATCTGCGTCCGAGAAACCAGAATCTAATCTATACTCCCAAATCCATTATTATGAGGGCCTTGAACCGATACAGCGTATGTACTACAACACCTTACGGGATAACGAACGGAAAGAAATTCTGGCAATAACTGACTACTCAAAGGCATATGGAACAATGAGTGACTTTTTCGAGAAAGAATACTTTCCAGATAGAGTCAAAAAAGGCATTACAGTAAAAAGTTTGCTGCCAGCAAGCAATCTAGGAAAACGAGATCTTGCCCGCAAGAAAGAGTTGCTCCGAGAAATGAAAGTTAATGACGTATTTAAAGATTTCGGAATTGAAATCAATGTTTTTAATAACGATGTTATGATTGTGGCTTTTGACGAGAAGAAACCAACGGGAATCATGATTAAAAACGCTATTATTTCTGAGGCTTTCCGACGTATCTTTACGTTTATATGGGAAAGGAGCTAGCACAAAGCATTGCAAAACAAATTGAACAAGAACTCACGTATCCTGGAGATGTGAAGGTGAACGTCATTCGGGAAACAAGGGCAGACGCATTGGCACGCTAACCTCACCCAGCCTCTCCTTCGTAAGGAGAGGAGACGGCGCCGGGAAAACGCTTGGTGTTAAACGGTAAAAACACCAAGCGTTGAGGAGGTACGATTTTATTCCCCTTTCTATTTTTTACTCGTACGATATAATGGAAATATGAGTAAGGAGATACGACAAAAAAGATCTAATGCCAAAACAGGAGCTTCTGAGGGAAAGTATAATCGTGATTTTGCCATTCAATCGGACAAAAAACTAAGTGATTATTTACGAAAGCAAGGATTCCCCTCACTGAGCAAGCTTCTTGATGCAACTGGCCAGCGAAATAAATAATGATGTCAGAGAGTTAATGCCCAAGCAAGCCTTCGAAAGAAGGTTTGCTTTCATTGACGATGACACTCTCAAGAAAAATATTGCTATTGCATTTGAGTACATCATCTTTCTGATCGACACCGCAAGTAAAGAATGTCATAAAAAGCTCATTAGAAGCTCGCTGTATAAAAATATGCTTGTTTATACTGGATCAATTGTTGAAGCTTGTTTGGCATACGCACTATGTGAATACATCCGCAAAGGAAAATTACAAACATCTCAAATATCCCCTGCTATTTGGAAAGAGGAGGCACAAGGAATAATTCATACATTTTCAAAACAAAGACAGATACGATACGTTATCGAACATGCAGACTATGCTGATATTACAAATTCTACTAACTTTATAGACATCAACAGAGCGTGCTTGCGTGGAAAGATATTAAACCAAGAAGAATATAATGTAGCTGAAGAAATTCGAATGGCACGAAATAAAATTCACGTATCTGCGCTTAAGGATATCGATAATTCATACACAAAAGAAGATTTGGACCTATTTTTTGCAAAAGCAAATAAGATTATTACAAAAGTTGAAAAGAAATTGCGAGCGCTAGTTAAATAAAATAAAAACTCAAGTAATGCCTGAGTTTTCTGAGAATCATCCCCCGGCGTGAACCGGGATCGGTGGGTAACCCCAAAGTATTTACAGTATACATAACATAAGAGTAACTGCACGTACTTTTATTAGCCTTATTTCCCTAGTACGATGTAACTATGTCTCAAAAGCACCAGAAAGTTGGTCTCCACGTATCCGCAGC
>MHHP01000001.1:40961-41046 GCA_001817055.1 Candidatus Andersenbacteria bacterium RIFCSPHIGHO2_02_FULL_45_11 | reverse complement strand
CTGTGGTGCATTGTTTATTATTGCGCTTCGGGTATTTCGAATTCGTTTTCGTGAGATATGGGTATGAGTGCGCATGTATGGGCGG
>MHHP01000001.1:15673-40948 GCA_001817055.1 Candidatus Andersenbacteria bacterium RIFCSPHIGHO2_02_FULL_45_11 | reverse complement strand
CCTGGTTGCAATTTTCCTTTTGCAGCTTATCCCCATGCCTTTCCAGCAAATTGCAATGTTGGATATTGGGCAAGGGGACAGTCTCCTGTTTCAAGACGGCACCATCCAGGTTTTAGTCGACGGTGGGCCGGGCGCACAGGTATTAGAGCGCCTTACTGAGGAAATGCCTTGGTATGATAAAAAGCTGGAGGTTGTGGTTGTAACTCATTTTGATCGTGATCATGCCGAGGGTATTACGCATGTGCTGCAGCGCTACGAAGTGGGGATGGTTATGCTACCCAATTATCGCCCCACCACAAATATAGGGCGGCAGCTGCTTTCTCAAATTATTGATAAAAAGATTCCGTATCGGTTTGGATGGTATGGGCAGTTACTGATTGCTGGGGGTATGCAATTTCGTGTAATGTCGCCGATCCCTGGCCAAGAGTGGGAGCGTCTTGCAAAAAGTAAGTCCAATAATGCATCTCTTATTATGCGTGCGGATATTCAGGATGTATCTATGCTGTTAACGGGGGATGCTGAAAAGGGAATAGAAACGCAGTTGCTCAACTCTGTTTCGTCGCAAGCGCTTGATGTTGATATATTAAAAGTAGGGCATCATGGTAGTAAAACGTCCACGAGCCAGCAATTTCTGAACGTCGTAACTCCTTCCACGTCTCTTATATCCGTAAGCGCTGATAATACGTATGGGCATCCTACTGCTGAAGTCCTATCTAGACTTACGAATACTACTATATTTAGAACAGATTTGAACGGCACAATATCCTTCTTTCGTGATGAGAATTCATGGCGGGTGAGGTGTGGAAACAAGTCGAATTTGCTTTTTGGGCAACATGTATGTATAAATAAGTAAATACACCTATGACTACCGAACAAACACTTGTAATTATTAAGCCAGACGGAGTGCAGCGCTCTCTTATGGGAGAGATTATGAATCGCATTGAGCGCACGGGCCTTAAGTTTGTGGCAATAAAATTCCTTGTTCCGCAAGAAGATAATTGTTGGAAGCACTATAACAAAGACGAGGAATGGTTTATGAAAAAAGGGGCTCGTATTATTGAGGACCGCACTAATCATGGTATGCCGATTGAAAAGGACCAGATGCAATACGGGAAAGATATTATTCAATCTAACGTAGAGTTTTTCACTTCGGGTCCGGTGCTTGCGCTGATTATTGAAGGAAATCAATCAGTTGCAATCGTGAAGAAACTAGTAGGAGGTACAGAACCTCTTACGTCTGATGTTGGAACAATTCGAGGAGATCTTACTGTTGATTCATACGCGCTCTCTAGTCTTGATAACCGTGCAGTGCGAAACTTAATCCATTGTTCCGATAGCCCAGAAGAAGCACAGCGAGAAATCCCATTGTGGTTTGAGAAAAGCGAAATCGTTTCGTATAAGCATTTGCAAGGCCAGATCCTCTACGACGTGAACCTCGACGGAATACTCGAATAGCTTCGATATAGTTCCCCTCGCCCGTTCTGGGAGAGGGCTAGCCTGCCTGCCGGCAGGCAGGGGTGAGGGGCCGTTAAGTCGACTAATTTCCTCTCATCCGCGCTCCGCACAAGGGCGGAGCTAACCTTCTCCCAAAACAGGAGAAGGGAGCGCTACTGTGCTAGTTGTTTACTTATCGGGTCTGTATCCAATTCTTTTTGGTGTGCTTTGCTATATATTCGGCCGTAGGCTTTAAGGCGATACGAAAAGTTCCACCAGTATGTTTGGGGGAGAAGCTCGCATAAATCTTTTTCGATTTTATCTGGGTCATTTTCACTAGTAAGGCCAAATTTTTTCGCAAGGCGCCGTACATGCGTGTCTACTGCAATACCTTCTACGGTATCAAAAATATGTCCGAGTATGACGTTTGCTGTTTTCCGTCCTACGCCGGGCAGTTGTAACAATTCTTGCATCGTATCGGGCAGCTTGCCCTTGTATTCGCCTGCAATAATTTGGGCCGAACCAATAAGGGCTTTTGTTTTTGCGCGGTAAAAGCCGGTTGAGAAAATCATCTTTTCCAGTTCTATCTTATCTGCATTCGCAAATGCTTTTGCATCTCTATATTTCTTAAACAAGGGTTGCGTAACAATATTTACACGGTCATCCGTACACTGCGCAGAAAGAATAACTGCAACAAGCAATTGAAATGGCGTTTTGTAATTCAGGGGCGTTGCTAAATTGCCCGGGAATAATTTTTCCAATTTTTTGTGAATTACAGCCGCCCGGCGTTTCCGTTCTTGTAAATTGTATTTTCTAGGCTTTGCCATAGTATATTGATACTACAGTACTAATCGGGATGTAGTATAAAGGTTCGTACGCAAGGCTGGGGGTCTTGTAGTCCGGGTTCAATTCCCGGCATCCCGACAATGTTATTATATCACTAAATAGAGCAAATAATTTGCTCTATGCCGTAATTCCCCAAAATACAGTTGACAAAACCATGCTATTAGATTATGATTGCAAGTTCATTAAAAACCTATAGTAGGTATCGAATAGCGTTTGTCTGTCCATATCTGGCGGCTTAGCTCCGCATAGCTTTGCGAGGTGGGGCATCAGATATCTTTTTATCTGGTTGCCAGGTACGGATAGACAACGACGAAGTTTGCATCATTTCCCCTTTTCTTGGAGCAAAATCATGCGGTTACTTCTTTTCGACGCTACCAGAGCGCGCTTACAGATCGCGCTAACACTCTCGAAGGCGAGAGCGTGAAATCGTCTGTTCGGTGCACAAGCGCCCGAGAATAGCGAACTTGTCGCTGCCGTGGAGCAACGTTAGGAATTCGCACGATTTCGTTGGCCGTATGTTTAAGGGAACTTCGCCATACGCCAACACTCCATCGTGATTCCACTCCACCCGGTTCTTTTTCTCCGAGTTTTCGGAGCCGTTTCCTTCCACTCTCCCGAGTGTCATGGACGCGATAGGGAGAATTCTTCCTCACCAGGCGATTGCATCTTGCAGTCGCCTGTTTTCTTTTATCGTTAACTATGCGCATAATCAGATACATGGCATATCCAATTATTCAGCTAAAAGCAGGTAGGGAAGCCAGTGTTGGCTTTCGGCATCCGTGGATATTTTCTGGTGCATTGGAAACAGTGCCTGACGGGCTTACTGCAGGAGACTTTGTGCATATTGCAGATCGCAACGGGCGCATTATTGCAACCGAAAGTTATGAGGGTGCTGCAAATATCGCAGTGCGCGTATTCGATTTTTCAGAAACTATCATTGATGAAGCGTGGATTTCGAATGCCCTGGCATTAGCGCATAGCAGGCGGCTGCTTTTAGGGTATGGGCAAGATACTGACACAACCGGGTATCGGTTTGTATTTAGTGAGGCGGATAATTTGCCTGGGCTCGTAATAGATAGATACGCAGACGTTTTAGTGTTGCAAGTGTCCACAGTTGGAATGCGCACTCTTTTGCCCATTGTTATTGAGGCGTGTAAGAACCTATTTCAGCCAAATGCGATTGTTGATAAAAGTGGGGAAGTGGCAGAAATGCTATACGGTAGCGTTGACGGCCCTGTGAACTTTGTTGAACACGGTATGAAATTTGCCGCAGATGTTGTAGGCGGCCAGAAGACAGGTTTTTATCTGGATCAAAAAGATTTACGACAACATGTGCGCAAATATGCGAACGGTAAAAACGTCTTAAATCTTTTTTCGTATACTGGCGCCACAAGCATCGCCGCTCTTTTGGGTGGCGCTGCAGATGTTCACAATGTTGACGAGTCTGAGGCTGCGCTTGCGCAATGCGCAATTCATACAGAAATGAACGGAATTGCTGCGGAAAAAAGCACGACAGAGCAGGCAGATGTATTCTCGTGGCTGAACGATAATAAAGATCCCGCGTACGACATGGTGATTCTAGATCCGCCGGCGCTTACAAAAACAAAGAAAGAAAAAGAGGCTGCTGCCAAGGCGTATCACTTTTTGAATCGGGCAGCACTACGGCTTGTAAAAAATGATGGGATATTTGTAACGTCTAGTTGTTCTCATTATTTTACAGAAGACGATTTGGCGTTTACGCTTCGCCGCGCATCTGTACAAGCGGGTGTGGAGCTTGATGTATTGCACGTTATTCGCCAAGCACCAGATCATCCGCTTTCGGTATATTGGCCAGAGGGATTATATCTGAAATCATTTATTTGTAGAGTTCGACGAATCTGAGTGCGGGGCCTGTCCTTCAAAAAAAGAAGCCCAACATCTCGTGATGTCGGGCATGGGTCTTGCCTCATGGAGTCGCTCTAGCAGAAGCCATAGCGCTGGGGCCAATTGTCGTTGCGGATGGCATCCCACAATAGCATAGTGAGATAGTTTTCCAGCGACTTGCTGATGTTGCTCTTGTCCATCGGACTACTCCTCGGTTTGGGGCTGAAGGTTCAACGTATACTCCAGTACACGTCTACTATAGAAATAGCACTAGTGTGCTATAACGTCAAATTTACGCAGCACTTTCAGCTCGCTGATACTTTGCCTTTGTTCGGATGCATTGTACGCACGCAAGTACCTTTACGCCTTCGAATGTAGTGGACTGTAGATTTGGTTTGAATGATCGGCGACCAGTGACGTTATAATGGCCACGCAAAAGCTTGCGAAGGTTACCCATCGCTTTTCCTTTTCCGCATAGTTCACATACACGTGCCATAGAATTTTCTTACTATAGATTAGTGTTTCTAAAAAAGCAAACTCGTAATTTCCTCCCCTCATATGAGGGGAGGCGAGGTGGGGTCGAACGCGACGTACGCACCCCCTCTCACTCCCCCTTATACAAGGGGGAGAAATTCGTGTTACGATGTTTTCATGCTTGCGGTTTCCACCATTCCTGCCGGGCTCGATACGGTCACCTCCATTATTGCGCTTGTGATCGCGGTTGTTTTTCATGAGGTGTCGCATGGGTATGTGGCAAACCTGCTGGGCGACTCGACTGCAAAATATGCGGGGCGACTATCGCTCAATCCACTTCGCCATATCGATATGTGGGGCACAATCATTATTCCGCTTATTCTTATTATTACCCGTGCCGGATTTATTTTTGGATACGCAAAGCCGGTGCCCGTAAACTATTACAACCTACGGCACGGCAAATGGGGGCCAGTATTGGTTGCGCTTGCGGGGCCAGCAACAAACTTTTGTATCGTTCTCATTTGTGGCCTCATAGTCAGATTGCTCCCAGAGGGCACGGCATTCCCATACCTGTTTATTATGATTGGCTTGGTAAATGCGTTTTTAATGCTCTTTAATCTTATCCCCATCCCTCCGCTAGATGGATCTCATGTTCTGCTGGTGTTTTTGGAGCATCGGCCGGATATAACGCGGGTATTGGAGCGGTACGGGATGTTTATTTTGATCGGTATCATGCTGTTTGCTCCTGGCTTCTTGTCTCGCTTCGTATTTGGCCCTGCCATCTACCTTACGAGCTGGGCTACGGGCATATCCCCGTTTGAGCTGGTAGCAATATTTTGACTTTTTTTCCTTCTTCCATATACTAAAAATCTGTGCCGACAATAAATCAATTAGTTCGAAAACGCAGAGAACGCAAACTCAAGAAATCCAAAGCACCAGCACTGCTTCGGGGTTTTAACGTCTTAACCGACAGGCCTGTAAAGTTTCCTAAGGGAACTCCGTTTAAGCGTGGGGTATGTTTACAGGTAAAGACGATGACTCCGAAGAAGCCAAACTCCGCACTTCGAAAAGTTGCCCGCGTTCGCTTGTCGAACGGAATGGAAGTTACTGCCTTTATTCCAGGCGAAGGTCATAATCTGCAAGAGCATTCCATCGTTATGATCCGTGGAGGACGAAGAAAAGACTTGCCGGGCGTACGATACCAAGTAGTACGAGGAGTACTAGATACCGTTGGGGTAGAAGCGCGACGCCGAGGACGCAGCCGATACGGAGCAAAGAAACCGAAGGTTAGCGAGTAGCTTATAGCTGTTAGCTTTTAGACTATTACCACTATTTATGCCACGAAAGAAACGAGTATATAAGAATAAGAAGTACATAAAGCCGGATCCAAAATTCGGAAATCTTGCGTTGTCCAAGTTCATCAACTACTTAATGTATGACGGGAAGAAAAGCACTGCGCAGCGAGTTGTGTATGATGCGCTAGAAAAGATTTCCCAAGAAACAAAGAATGACCCGCTTATGGTATTTGATGCTGCGCTGAAGAACGTTGCTCCTGTATTGGAGGTTAAAGCTCGCCGTGTAGGTGGCGCTAACTACCAGATTGCACAAGAAGTGCGCCCAGCACGCCGCGACACCCTTTCTATGCGATGGCTTCGAGATGCAACCCGTGCACGAGGTGGAAAGAGCATGGCAGAAAAATTGGCAGCTGAACTTATTGATGCGTCCCAAAAAACAGGTGGCGCCATGAAAAAGCGTGAAGACATGCATCGTATGGCAGAGGCTAACCGTGCATTCTCTCACTTCGCTCGCTAACGCTGCTCTTGTATGGAATCCAAGCAATTTCCCCAGGTTTCTATTGATAAAATCCGAAACTTCGGCATTATCGCGCACATTGACGCTGGTAAGACTACTGTTTCCGAGCGCGTATTGTTTTACACCGGATTAACGCACAAGATTGGTGAAGTGCATGAAGGCGCAACCGTCATGGATTGGATGGAGCAGGAGCGTGAGCGTGGTATTACTATTACCTCTGCTACTACTACTGCATTTTGGCGCGAGCATCGCTTAAATTTGATCGATACTCCTGGCCACGTAGATTTTACCGTTGAAGTAGAGCGAAGCTTGCGCGTGTTAGATGGTGCTGTAGTGGTATTCGATGGTGTTGCCGGTGTCGAGCCTCAGAGCGAAACGGTGTGGCGCCAAGCAGATGTGCATAAAGTGCCTCGCATGTGTTTCGTGAATAAACTCGATCGCACGGGCGCTGATTTTTGGAAGGTACTTGATTCTATCCATGAACGGCTTACAAAAGATACGGTTGTATTAACACTTCCAATTGGAACAGAGGAAAATTTTGGCGGTATTATTGATTTACTGACAGAAAAAGCTTGGTATTTTGAAGGTGAAATGGGAATCCAGATTGAGAAGCGAGATATTCCTGCTGAGTTAGTGGAAGAGGCAAAAACCCGACGTGCCGAAATGGTAGAAAAAATCGCTGGTCTTGATGATGCGCTTACTGAAAAGTATTTGAATGCTGAAGATATATCTTTAGATGAATTAAACGCGGCACTGCGCAAGGGTGTGATTGCAGGCAAGATTGTTCCAATCTTGTGCGGAACGGCGCTTAAGAACAAAGGTGTGCAACGAATGCTTGATGCGGTTGTAGACTACCTGCCATCTCCCGTAGACGTGCCAGCAGTAGAGGGTATTGATGTTGATAATGCAGAAAAAGTGTTAAGCAGAAAGCCGCTTGCAAGCGAACCGTTTGCTGCACTTGCGTTTAAAATTGCTACAGATCCATACGTAGGCCAGCTTACATTCTTTCGCGTATATTCCGGAACACTCACGAGCGGATCATATGTACTGAACGCATCTAACGGTAAGCGTGAACGTATTAGCCGTATTCTCCGTATGCATGCGAACGAACGAGAAGAAGTAACAGAAATTACTGCCGGAAACATCGGAGCTTTAGTAGGTATGAAGGCAACTACAACAGGAGATACTTTGTGTGATGAAGCGCATCCAATTCTGCTTGAGCGTATAATCGGCCAAGACCCTGTTATCTCTATTGCCGTTGAACCAAAATCGAAACAAGATCAAGAAAAGATGGGTATGGCATTGAAGGCACTTTTAGGAGAAGACCCAACGCTGCATGTACACACCGATCCGGAAACTGCGCAAACTATTATGCAGGGTATGGGAGAATTGCATTTGGAAATTATCGTAGACCGTATGAAGCGCGAATTCGGAGTTGAAGTGAATGTTGGAAAGCCACAGGTAGCATATAAAGAAACGATTCGAAAAACTGTTGAAGTGGAAGGAAAATACATTAAGCAAAGTGGAGGCCGAGGACAGTATGGCCATGTATGGCTTCGTCTCGAGCCGCAAGATCGTGGAGCCGGTGTGGAATATGTTGCAGAAATAAAGGGTGGTGTTATTCCGCAAGAATATATTCCCGCAATCGGAAAAGGTGTGGAAGAAGCATCTAAGAACGGCGTGCTCGCAGGGTTTCCCGTTGTGGATATCAAAGCTACCGCGTTTGATGGAAGCTACCATGATGTAGACTCCTCTGAAATCGCATTTAAGATTGCGGGTGCCATGGCGTTTAAGGATGGATTCCGTATGGCAGATCCGGTATTGCTGGAGCCAATCATGAAAGTAGAAGTTATCACCCCTGAAAACTATATGGGCGACGTGGTGGGCGACTTAAACTCTCGCCGAGGACAAATCGTTTCTATCAATGATCGTCTTAACTTAAAAGTTATTGATGCTACGGTGCCTCTTGGGGAAATGTTTGGGTATGCAACAGTAGTGCGCTCCATGAGCCAAGGCCGTGCAAACTACAGCATGCATTTTGACCACTACCAAGAAGTACCTCGCAACGTTCAAGAAGAAATCGTCGGAACCGCTGCGAAGAAATAGGCTTGCTGGAGGCGTGGTATACTGTGTATATTGACTAGAAGCAATGGTATTGCTACTATGTCAATATCTATATGAACCCAATTATTCAACGATTACAATCGTATTTTGCGAGTTCCTCGCAAGCGCAGGAGAAGATTAGCGATCTTCTTTTGGAGCTTCGGCATCGAGGGCTGAATTTTAGTATTCAGTTTGTTCATGATGGGGATGAAAAGTATTTTTACGCAGAGTCTGTTGATTATCCGCGTGGCCATATTTCGGCTACTGGTAAAAATATAGGGGAGCTTGAAGAGCAGCTAAAAGATGCAATCTTTACTGCGTTTGAAGTTCCGGTTCGATATTGCAACTCTGATCTAATTACATTTAATCCGTCGTTAACAGAGCAGAGTACTGCATCGGCAAGCAAGAAAATCTATGCTACCACGTAGCTTGCCTTCTGATGTTTCTCAAAAACGATTAGCAAAAGCATTCGAAAAAGTGGGGTTTATCGTCAGCGTATCTGGTGGCAAGGGCGGACACTATAAACTCATTGATCCAAAGAGTAAGAAGTTTATTACATTGCAGGGTAATGTATACAAGCTCGTGCTGAAAAATAAATTAAAACAGGCGGAAGAACTAGGCTACGATGCCACAGAAATCATGAGGAAATACTAGGTATTGAATATTGGGGAGTAGCTAGTGTATAGTCAATCTATGCAACACGAACAAAAACCACTCAAAGAAGCACTGGCCCCTATTTTAGATGTACTGCAGCAGCTTGGCGGAAAGTTTACGTTTATGGATGATGAAGGCAGAGCGTTTGTACTAGCTTCCAAAGACGCGTTAGAAGACGAACAGGCTCTTCGGCAAGCCGAGGGTAAGCAGCAACAATTGGTATTTCCGCAAGCAGATTCTATTGCAAAGGCACTACGTAAGCATGTTGACTCTTCGCTTGGCGATGATGTTATTGAACGTATTAACCGCGACATTGCCCTTGCCGCAAGTTCAGAGCAGCTTGAATCGCAAGATGAAATTGAGGAATTAATTGAAGAAACCGAGGGTATAGAGGTTGAAACTACACCGAGCTATCCACTTCCACCAAAACCTCCCCGAATCCACTTCGAACCCATCAAAGGCGACCTGGCACCAGACTTGCAGTAAAGTGCGAAATAGGGGGTTGACAGGATACTTCTGATTGTGCTATTGAATTAGGTCACGGCATTTTCGCTGTGAATTGAGCACGTTTGGAAAGGTGTTGCTTTTGCAACGTATTCCTTTTTGTGCTCAACCCCTGTTGTTTCCAATTTAGGAAGAGGTGTTCTCATGGTTCTTGCAAATCGATTCATCGGTATTCGGCATCGTCGCAAGGCAACCAAAGAAGGCGAAGCACGGCCTACAACGGTTGCAATTCAGACGAGAGAGGGGGTGCAAGTTTATGATCTCGAAACAGAGACTCATGAACTCGACTTCCTTCTCCATCGGTTTCCGGTTGAGTGGAGAGATCTCGCTAGCACCGAAGAAGAGGTTGTCTGGTTTCATAAGGACAATGCTCCGGACGGTGTTCGTCGCGATCATTGCAAATGGCGAACTTTGAAAAAAGAGGAGAAGGTGGATGGTCTCAATCCAAACCACTTGCGGCGAATCCTCAATTCAAAGGGCTTGCCTGTTGCTCAGCTTCTCACGAAGGTACCAACGAAATTCGACGGTCTTGAGAAGGGCGATGTTGTTGGTATGGTGCTCGGTGGTTCCGGTGATCGATTTGCCGCGGCGCTCTCGCGCCAAGGTGAAGAGATCGGCGCGACTGTTTGGCGCATCCCACCATTCGCACTCTTGGCGCTTCGTGGAGACGTGAGTAAAGATGAAGATCATCTGACGCTCGCTCGTTTGGTGGAAGAGAACCAAAATTCCTTCTATCTGCTGCGTCGTCGAGATCGTGCAGGCATTCGAGTAAAAGAAGCGCTTGCTATTCGGCAGGACGCAATGAAGGCACGTATCGGATGTGAGCAGCGTATGCTCCAGGCTCTCGTAGGCAGTATCTTTCTCACTCAGGAAGGACGTTTTCCGGAAGGTGTCGTTGAAGATGAGTTCGATAAGATCAAAGCGAACGACGCGATCTACCAAGGTTTACTTGCCGAAGAAGCTCGTCGTGACAAGGAAATGGAAAAGGCAGTAAAAACCCTGGAAATTTGGGGTGCAATCTTTGATAAGATTACTGGTTGCGGACCACGAATTACTGCGGGAATCATTGCTCCCATTGGCGACATTCGTCGATTTTGGGTGGAGCCAGATCCTCAAGCGATGCAGAGACTCTACGAACGAAGCCAGGACTTGGAGCGGCAAGGAATGTTGGAGGAAGACAAGGTGCATGTTGCTGGCCGATCTGCCGGCAAAACACCGTTCCAAATCTTGCAGATGACCCGTTCTTGGCAACAGCAGAATGTCAAGCCTATGGAGGTGCAACTGCTGACGGAGGCAATCGCGTGTCATCATGAACGTCACTTGCTCCGCGTGAAAGCTATGCAGAAAGGCATGGGGAAGTTCAAGAAATTCTGCGGTGTACATTGCACGGCAGAAGGTAAGTTTCCGCGTCGGAGAGCTGGTGAAGTGGCAAACTGGAACCCTAACGTACGGCAAGCGCTGTACCTCTTGGGAGATCAGTTCAACCGCCGACCCGGTTCTCATTGGGGCAAGGAGTTGCTCAAGTGGAAGGGGATTCTTCGCGAAAAGCATTCGAATGTCGAATGCTCTACGTGTGGTGTTCCCTGGGATCAGTGCAAGAAGCAAGGAGTTGCTATAGTTGGTCCCCTTCCAACTGAGCTTGCCGAACTTGGTCTGCCTGCCGATGTGGGCGTGCTAAAGGGGAGGCATAGCAAGCGGTATACGGATGGGCACATCCACAAGATGGCCATCTGGAGAACGCTTTCCAAGTTCGTGGAGCATCTCTTCAAAGTGTGGTCGCGTATTGAAAAGGAGCAGAGTGGAGGAATCCAAGCTGCTTCTGGGCAAAGCGAAGCCGCATAGTGTTGTTCTTTGAGCGGACGAAGGTGATTTTGATTTTCGGATCGAATGATGTCGTGTCTGCTCCATCGGGTGAGATATTATCTCTATCTCACCCCTTCTCTAAAATGTTTCTAAGTATAAGGAATGTTTTAGAGAGGGTACTTGTGTTGATCTGTTTATTACGAACGTTCTCTGTCGTGTACTCTCCAATCTTGGTGGACTATGATACTTTTGCTCAGCACGAGTGATTGGCCCAATGTCCGCCACCCCGGGTGAGAAGGGCCTTGAAATGCTCTATTTGAGCGTAGTGAATCTTTTCTCACCCCCTTTCCTCACAATTATTCATTACTGGATATTTGTGAGGAAAGTACGAAAGTCGCCGTGTTCTTTTGAGCGAAAGGAAAATTGTACTCTCCAACTTTGGCGGACGACTGGTATCTTGTATGCTGGATCGATGGAAATACTTTCCGCCACCCCGGGTGAAACATATCGTTGCGTGTTCTTAATTGAACGAATGCCGAAATGTTTCACCCTCTTCTCACAGCATTTCGTGGATTCCGGATCAAGTCCGGAATGACGACGACGGAATATTGTGAGGAGAGTACTAATGTGCGATTGTTCTTTTTCGGACGTTCACGTTCCTGTATTTTCCAATTTTGGTGGACTTCAAGAGCAGTGCTCAATTGTGAGTGACTGGGCGCGTGTCCGCCACCCCGGGTGAGAAGAGGGTTCAGTTGTTTTATACAAACAATCCCCACCGTTTCTCACCCTCTTTCCTCACAGTGCTTGTATTGTCATTACCCAGCTTGTCTGCCAATTGGCAGAGGGTAATCCACGAGCTTGGATTCCCGCCTTCGCGGGAATGACGGATACGAGTTTTGTGAGGAGGGTACAAATCCCGCTGTGTTCTTACAGAACATGAGTTCTTGTGTACTCTCCAACCTTGGTGGATGATTGAATAACTACTCGAATGAGCGAGAGCCACAATATCCGCCACCCAGGGTGAGAAGATCGTGTGACTGTTCTGAAAGGAACGTTCATGAAAATTTCTCACCCTCTTTCCTCAGAATATTTCGTGGATTCCGGATCAAGTCCGGAATGACGCCGACGGAATATTGTGAGGAGAGTATCAGAGCGGCGATGTTCGTAAAGAACTCCCAACCGGTTGTATTCTCCAATTTTGGCGGACGAGGGCAGTGCTGCTTTAAGCTGAGCGTTTGTTCATCTGTCCGCCACCCTGGGTGAGAAGATTGTCTCGCTGATCCTTTTTGGATCGGTCAATCTTTTTTCTCACCCCCTTTCCTCGGAGTATTTTTTGTTGAAGAATTCTCCGAGGAGGGTACGAGGTGGTACCTGTTAGTATTAACATCTCTTCCGGTGTACTCTCCAACATTGGCGGACTAGAGTGAACTTGTTTGTTTGAACGAAAGATCGTCTGTCCGCCACCTAAGGGTGAGAAGAAAGCAGCTATGTTCCAACACGGAGCGTAACTAGACTTTTCTCACCCCTTTCCTCCGAATATTTTACGAAAATAGAATGTTTGGAGGAGAGTGCAAACAGCGGAGTATCTATTTTAGAATCTAAGGACAATGTACTTTCCAAATTTGGCGGACGACTTGGCTCCTGTTCTCTTCGGGCGAGTACTGCAATGTCTGCCACCCAGGGTGAGAAGATATTGCGACTGTTCTTAACGAACTTAGCAATCACTTTTTCACCCTCTTCTCACAGCATTTCGTGGATTCCGGATCAAGTCCGGAATGACGACGACGGAATATTGTGAGGAGAGTACTAATGTGCGATTGTTCTTTTTCGGACGTTCACGTTCCTGTATTTTCCAATTTTGGTGGACTTCAAGAGCAGTGCTCAATTGTGAGTGACTGGGCGCGTGTCCACCACCCCTGGTGAAAGAAGTGATTTCTGTTCCTGAACAAGGATCGATTTCCACTCTTTTCACCCTCTTTTTTATATTTGCCATGTTAAAATTATGGCATGGCGACCGTATTCGAATACATCGATGAATCTGGGCAAGATACTTCTGGAGTATTTTTTGTCGTCAGTATGCTAATTTTAGGTACTGAGCGAGATGAGGTACTCAAACTCTTAGAAGCGATTGAATCTAAAAGCAAAAAGGGTAATCTCAAATGGCGTAAAGCTGATTATCGCCATCGCCAATCATATATACATATGATTATAGGGCTTCCTCAGATGGTCGATAAAATATTCTTTGAGAACTTTCCTGGCCGAAAGGATTATTTAGCTCTTACGGCTCAAGCCGCAGGCGACGCTCTTAGACACGTACGGCCAATTAGAGTGGTAGTCTATGTTGATGGGTTGCGAAAAACGCAAATACCTAAGTTTCAACGGTATCTCAAGCCATCTGTACGTGGTATCAAAACCGAAGTAAGAGGTGTTCGTAAAGAAGAGAATAATGCCTTTATTCGGCTTGTTGATGCGATGTGTGGTTTAATTAGAGATGCTCATTATGGCCATGAATGGTCTCAGAAAACACTTCGCTTATTGAAAGCTAAACGGATTCTCAAGGGCCTATAGTTAAAAAACCACCTCATCTTGCGATGAGGAGGAAAGGCCTATCTTAGTTAAACCCCTAAGAGACCTCACATCCAGTAGGATGTTCCGCCATACGGCCGGTGTTCGGTCTTTTTTGTTTATATGTATATTGTACGTTAGATAGTACTTTTTACAACTTGACATTTATAGCAATATAAGATATGCATTGTGAGGAGAGTACGAAACCCAAGTTGTTCTTTCGTGCGAAGTATTGGCTGTACTTTCCAATTTTGGCGGACTAGTGAATGTCTGTTCATTCTTTGAATGTTGCGGGAGCTGTCCGCCACCCAGGGTGAGAAGTATGTAGTTGCGTTCGTCTGAACGAAATTTACGATTTCTCACCCTCTTTTTCCTTACATCGCGCCTCCTCAACGCTTGGGGTTTTTAGCGTTTAACCCCAAGCGTTTTCCCGGCGCTCTGTTTTTCTGAGTGCGATGCTTGACTTGTATTCTGATTTCTTCTATACATACTACAGACCTTGAGGCGGTTGTTTTTATGTTCCTTTTTGGGCGCATACTAAACGACTGGATAAAACGCCAGACGGGGCATTTTATTATTTTTTTATATCAAAGCTATGGCTGTTGAAAAATTCGTTCGAAACAAGCCGCATGTGAACGTCGGAACGATTGGTCACGTTGACCACGGAAAGACTACCACCACTGCAGCAATCCTCCATGTGATGAACATGAAGGGCGGAGTTAAGAAGCTTATGACAATCGATGACCTCGATAAGTCACCAGAATCTAAGGCACGTGGAATTACAATTTCCACCGCTCATTGTGAATATGAGTCTGATAACCGGCACTACGCTCACGTAGACTGTCCGGGACATGCCGACTATATCAAGAACATGATTACCGGCGCTGCTCAGATGGACGGCGCAATCCTCGTTGTTGCCGCAACTGATGGCCCAATGCCACAGACCCGTGAACACATCCTCTTGGCTCGCCAGGTAGGAGTTTCAACTATTATCGTATTCTTAAACAAGGTTGACCTTGTTGATGATCCGGAATTGGTTGACTTGGTAGAAGAAGAAATTCGTGAACTTCTTACGAAGTATGAATACGATGGTGCAAATACACGTATTATCCGTGGAAGCGCAACCAAGGCACTTGTTTCCAAAACTCCCGAAGATGCTGACGCTAAGCCAATCATTGATTTGATCGCTGCTCTAGACGAAGCAATTCCAGAGCCTGTGCGTGATGTAGACAAGCCATTCTTGCTTTCTATTGAAGACGTATTCTCCATTGAAGGCCGAGGTACTGTAGTGACTGGCAGAATCGAGCGTGGACTTATTAAGATCAACGATGAAGTTGAAATTGTGGGAATCCGCGACACTCAAAAGTCCGTTATTATCGGAATCGAAATGTTTAATAAGCAACTTGAAGAAGGCCGAGCTGGTGACAACGCAGGTGTGTTGCTGAGAGGCTTGAAGAAAGAACAAGTTGAACGTGGCCAGGTAGTTGCAAAGCCAGGCAGCATTACTCCACACAAAAAGTTTACAGCTGAAGTATACGTACTTACCAAAGATGAAGGCGGACGCCATACTCCATTCTTCAAGGGATACAAGCCACAGTTCTACGTTCGTACAACGGACGTAACCGGGGAAGTATTCTTAGCTGAAGGCGTAGAAATGGTTATGCCTGGCGATACCATCAGCATCACTGTTGAACTTGGCTCCAAGGTTGCCATGGAAGATGGAATGCGTTTCGCAATCCGTGAAGGTGGCCGCACCGTTGGTGCCGGAGTTGTAACAAAAATCCTTGAGTAATGTCTGAAGATACAAAACCTGAGGGTACTGAAGCAGTTGCGGTTCCAAAGATTCGCATCAAGCTGAAGGCATACGATCACAAGCTGATCGACCAATCTGCACAGCAGATTATGATCGCTGTAGAGCGGGACGGCGCGAAAGTTGCCGGTCCAACTCCGCTGCCAACCAGCAAGAAGAAGTACACGGTAAACCGATCTACGTTCGTTCATAAGAACGCACGTGATCAGTATGAGATCCGCGTACACAAGCGCCTTATTGATATTGTCCAATCAACTCCTCGCACGGTAGACACTCTTATGAGTTTGAATTTGCCAGCAGGTGTGGATGTGTCGATGAAGACGGTGTAGCGCTAGCTTATAGCTGTTAGCTTGTAGCTTTTAGACTAAACAAAAACCCGCCACGTGGCGGGTTTTTGTTATGAGCTATTTTTCACGCTGATTTTTAATCTTTGCGATGGTATATAAAACGCGTAATCTCCGCATTTCGCGTACTTGTTGTATAAGTACATTCAAAGCCTCTTTATTCTTGCAAAGAGATTCGCGTAAGCCTTGAGCGTCTCCAGATTTTTCCTTGCTGACTTTCATTAGAAATAATTATACTAGAATTTTGGTAAGAAAAAATATTCTCAGTTGATGGCCGATATTGGAGTATAATGATTGCATGGTTGTTTCGGATAACAACGTTGCATATATTGATGGCGCAAACTTGCATCACGGCATTATGGAATTGGGTTGGAAATTTGATTATCGACGATTCCGAGTGTGGCTGCGCGAGAAATATGCTGTTCGAAATGCATATTTGTTTTTAGGATTAATGCCAAAACACAGTGGCTTATATGCAAAACTTCAAGAACAAGGCTACATGCTAATCTTTAAAGAGGTTGTATATAATCGGGATGGAAAAGCGAAAGCAAATTGCGATGCCGATATTGTTGTAAAAGCTATGCAAGATGCATATGAGGGTGACTTTGCAAAGGCCATATTAGTTTCAAGCGACGGAGATTACGCTCCGCTTATAAAGTTTTTGAGTGAAAAAGAGAAGTTAGAAGGTATTTTGTCGCCATACCCAACAAAGAAGTGCTCCATCTTACTCAAGAGAACGGGTGCGAAGATAGCGTATATAACCGACCAGAAATCAGCTTTGGGAGCCCAACAAGAAAAAGCCCCCGATGCGGACGGAACCGCATAAGGGTCTTTTTCGTAGGAATATCTCTAGTATAGCTCAATAATACTTTTCGTCAAGATGAGTATAAAATTTTCTACATTTGGTGCACTACATTGCGATTTTTCATATGAAAAGTAATCTTCTATTAGTAATTCCCCTCACCCCATCCCTCTCCCCAACTTTAATTTGCGTTTTTTTATACAATGTTCTATCTTTACTCAATACCTACACTCCCTGTGGGAAAGTAGTGTGTTATGTAGTAGCATATAGAAGCTTTTAACCGTAGGCTTTTTTATTTAGATTCCATGCGAGTTATACCATATGAAGGCAATTCTGGGTCGAAAATTGGGTATGTCGCAAGTATTTTCTCCTGACGGAGAAGTTATTGGTGTTACCTTAATTCTTGCACTTCCAAACTTCGTAACTATTCGCCGCACAGAAGAAAAAGACGGGTACGCCGCTGTCCAACTGGCACTTCCTAAAAAAGAGGGAGCTACACTTGGAGAGAAGCGAACCCCATCGGGAGATAAAAAACTATTTGCTGCACGGCAAGAATTTGAAGGTGCGCTTGCAGACGATGTAACGGTATTAGACTTGGCACAGTTTACTGTTGGAGACCCGATTGAAGTCTCTGGTATTTCAAAAGGAAAAGGATATGCCGGCGTAGTAAAGCGACATCATTTTAGAGGCGGACCTGCGAGCCACGGTCATCGCCACGTATTGCGTCGCCCTGGATCTATTGGTTCGAGGTACCCTCAGCATGTACGAAAAGGAAAGCGCATGGCAGGCAGAATGGGATCTGACCAAGTTACCGTAAAAAACCTGGTGATTGTAAAAATAGACACGGAGCACAATGTGGTTGCGGTAAAAGGCGCTGTGCCTGGCCGTAAGGGCAGTGTTGTTTCAATCTTGGGTACTGAAAGCAAATAACCTATGGCAAAAGCAACCAAAAAAGTCATCGCCGCTCCCACCCCCTCCAGCTCCCCCTTGAAAAGGGGGAGGGGACTACGATTGCGCACACTCGAAGCTATTGATAAGAAAGCAATTGATGCACCTGCATTTTTTGTTTCTGTTCCAATGCCGCTTATTGCCCGTACGATTCATACGATTACCAAGCGTATGCGTATTCGTACTGCGCATACTAAGGAGCGTGCAGAGGTACGAGGCGGTGGACGCAAGCCATGGAAGCAAAAAGGTACAGGACGGTCTCGTCATGGTTCTAGCCGATCCCCGTTGTGGGTAGGTGGTGGTATTACGTTTGGGCCACGTTCTCGAAAGCAGCGTGTACTTCGAACCCAGCTAAAGGAACGCAGACTCGCGCTTGCCGGAGCATTCGCATTGCATGTGAAAAACGAGAGTTTGTTTGTATTGCAGTTGCCAAAAGAGATTTCTCCGAAAACAAATGAAATTGCAAAACAGATGAAAGGTAATCGGTCAGTCCTTATTGTTTTAGATGATTCGCATGCTGTATTGGCTCGCGGTATTCGCAACATTCCAACACTTCGATGTAAGCAAGCACGAAGCGTAACTCCACTCGATATTTTGGAAGCTGGGCAAGTGTGGATTGATGAAGCTGCAATGCCTGTTATTGAAAAGCGATGCTCAATCTCATAATTCCACTATGTCACTCTTAACTCTATCAAAACGAATTCTCGGCAAGAACGATAAGGTTGCTGTGAAGAATAAGAAGGTAAAGGCTGCTGCAACTACGGCTACAAAAAAGAAGCAGACCGTTGATACTGCTGCGCTGCCTTCTGGCATGATTGGCTTAATCGAAATTATTTCTGAAAAAGGAATTCGTCAGCAAGAGCAAGGCACTGCCGTATTTCGCGTATTGCCTACTGCTACTAAGGGGCATATTGCGCAGGTTGTTGCATCTCGGTATGGCGTGAGGGTTACGAGCGTTCGTACGCTTGTGATGAATCCTAAGAATCGCCGCCGTGGAATTTCTGAAGGTAAAACAAATAACTGGAAGAAAGCCTACGTAACCGTTGATAATATCCAAGCATTAGCGCAACGCGCATAACTTCCTATGGCTATTAAGATTTACAAATCAACACGAGGTGGCCGCAAAAAGGCTTCTATCGTAGATCGCAAAGGATTGCACAGAGGCAAGCCACTGAAGACGTTGCTGGTTTCTAAGCATGCAACAAGCGGTCGAGGATCTGAAGGCAAGATTACGATCAGACACCGAGGCGGTGGAGTAAAGCGGCGTGTTCGCGTTATTACCTTTGGGCAAGACAAGTTGGGCGTACAGGGTACGGTTGAACATATTGAGTTTGATCCAAATCGTTCCGCATATTTAGCGCTTGTTCGATACGTTGATGGAGACCGTCGATATATTCTCGCATGGGAAGGTGCCGTGGAAGGGTCTTCTACGATCGTAGAAGACGCAGCGCCTGAAAAAGATGGAAACCGCATGAAGCTTAAAAATATTACGCCTGGAGCATTCGTTCATAACGTTGAAATGCAACCGAATCGCGGTGGTAGCTTGTTCCGGTCTGCTGGATCGTACGGCGTGGTAATGGATGTGCAGGGAGAGCACGCACAAATTAAGATGGCATCGAGCGAGATCCGGTTGATTTCCCGCGAATCCTATGCAACAATTGGCACGGTCAGCAATCCAGATTGGCGATTAGTGCGAATCGGATCAGCAGGACGAAACCGAAGGCTGGGGAAGCGCCCAAATGTACGTGGAAAGGTAATGAACCCTGTAGATCATCCACATGGTGGTGGTGAAGGCGCACAGTCGATTGGATTAAAGTATCCAAAGACTCCATGGGGCAAACATGCACTTGGCGTGAAGACTCGCAAACCTAAAAAATATTCCGATATGTTCATAGTCGAACGCCGGAAGAATAAACGGAAGAAATAACTATGGCACGATCACTAAAAAAAGGACCATTTATAGACCAGCACCTGCTTGATAAATTGCAGGGTCTTAAGGCTGGAGACAGAACGATTATTAAAACCTGGAGTCGCAGATCAACAATTTTCCCGGAGATGGTTGGGTTTCGGTTTGGGGTCCATAACGGCCGTGAGCACATTACGGTGATGGTAACGGAGGACATGGTTGGCCATAAGCTTGGAGAATTTGCAGCTACGCGGAAATTTGTACGCCACGGAGGACAAATTCAAAAGGCAAATGAGGCCGCCGCCGCTGCAAAGGTTACGGCTGCTAAGTCTGCTGATGCTGCCCCTAAGAAATAGTTTCCTATGAAAGTATCTGCTACACAAAAACACGCTCGAATGTCTCCTCGCAAATTGCGGCCGTATGCGCGCATGATACAGGGGATGAGCGCTGATCGTGCACAGCAACAACTTGCATTCGCAGTTGGAAAAGCGCCAGTTATTATTGGCGATGTACTCAAAAGTGCGATTGCAAATGCAACGCATAACTTGCAGATCCCAGCTTCTGATTTGAAGGTTGCAAGCATTTTGGTAAACCAGGGCCTTGTGATGAAACGGTTTATGCCAGTTTCAAAAGGTATGGCTCATCCTATTTTAAAACGCACAGCACATGTTACGGTTATAGTAGAAGGGGAAGTTTCAGAAAAACCGAAGAAGAAAACTTCATCGAGGGCCGCAGAAATTTCAACGGTAACCGCTGGTGAGTTTGTTGCACTTGAGGAGAAAGAGAATAAGAAACAAGAGCAGGAACTTGCAGAACAACCGCTGACAAAGCATGCGACTCAAGATCGGGCTGATGAGAAGAAGAAAAGCATCAACCAAGCAGGAAGCGATGCGAAAAAGACGCATCGTAGAAAAAGTATCGGCTAACTTTATATATACCTATGGGCAGAAAAACCAATCCAAATATACTTAGAATCGGAAACATCCTCCACAACTGGGACGCGAAGTGGTTTTCTGATGATCCGAAAGAGTTTAGCAAGAATTTACTTCAAGACATTCAAATTCGAAATTACTTAAAGAAGAATTTGCGGAGCGCATCTATCTCTCGATTAGAAATTGTTCGACAAGCACGAGAAACAGTGCTTACTATTCATACTTCTCGCCCTGCAGTTGTGATTGGCCGTGGGGGCTCTGGTATTGAGAAGATTCAAAAAGATTTGCAAAAAATGTTTGGAAAAACGCTGCGTTATCGCATTAATGTACAAGAAATCAGAAACCCTGATACTGATGCTGCTGCGGTTGCAACGCAGGTAGTAGACCAGATTGAGCGACGCATGCCCTATAGGCGCGTGTTAAAGCAGACAGTGGGCCGTTCTATGCAAGCAGGTGCCCGGGGAGTGCGTATCGCAGTTGCAGGGCGTTTAAACGGTGCAGATATAGCTCGTCGTGAATGGCTTGCAGATGGAAACGTTCCTTTGCATACATTCCGTGCAGACATTTCGTATGCAACAAAAACAGCTTTTACCACGTTCGGAACAATTGGTGTGAAGGTTTGGATTAACCGAGGCGAATATGCTGTAGAGAAAGAAGAAAAAGTAGGAGAAACTATTGGTACTCCAAAAGAAACTAAAGCTGCTCCACGTCGGCGTGCGTCGCTTGCTGAAAAAGTAACAAAATAATATGTCGTTTATTCCTCGCAAAGTAAAGCATCGCAAGCATCAGAAGGGCTCTGTTCGTGGTGCCGCAAAAGGCTCTCTTACTATCGACTTTGGGCAATATGGGCTAAAGGCTATGGAAAGTCGTTGGGTATCTGCTCGTCAACTAGAAGCTGCACGACGCGCCGTAACCCGCTATGCAAAGCGAAGTGGGAAAGTTTGGATTCGTATTTTTCCTGACAAGCCTGTTACTGCAAAGGGGCAAGAGCTCCCAATGGGTAAGGGTAAAGGTTCAGTAGATCACTTTGTTGCAGTAGTGCATCGAGGAAGAATCGTATTTGAAGTAGATGGTATGGATGAAGTAACGGCTCGCGAAGGATTGCGCCTCGCAGCTCATAAGCTTCCTCTTAAGACTAAATTTATTGCGAAAGTAGGATAACCGCTATGCAAACTCAAGAACTCAATCAATTATCAAAAGAAGAACTTACGACCCGCCTTCAGCAGGCGCGTGAGCAGTTTTTTCATGTGCGAGAACAGGTGCAAAGTGGTAAGGATAAGAACCATGCTCAGCTTTCACCATTGCGCCGAACAATCGCTCGGATTTGCACTATTTTGGCAAATCACTCATAGTAATCTCTTATGAACAACCCTGTCGTACAATCTGCCCATAAACGCCAACTATCTGGCGTTGTTGTGTCTAAGTCTGGAACAAAGACTGTGGCTGTTGAGGTTGTGCGCGTTGCTGCTCATCCGGTGTATGGAAAACGGATTCATCGAACAAAGCGGTATTTAGCTCACGATATTAGCGATGCGCTTATAGTCGGAGCAAAGGTTACGATCCAAGAGTCTCGTCCATTATCAGCTCGCAAGCGCTGGATTGTTTTGCCATCTAAGGGAGGAACCGTATGATCCGCGAAGAAGCTAAATTAGTTGTTGCGGATAACTCCGGCGGCAAGATGATAAAGGTTATTCGCGTGCTTGGATCTACCAAGCGTCGCTATGCGTATATTGGCGATATTGTTGTTGCTTCTGTAAAGGTTGCAGAACCTCGCGCAACCGTAAAAAAGGGTGAAGTTGTACGAGCTGTGATTGTTCGTGTTCGTAAAGAGCATAAGCGCTCTGATGGAACGGCAATCCGTTTTGATGATAATGCGGCGGTAATTGTTGGAAAGGAATCCAAAGACCCTGTTGGTACGCGCGTATTTGGCCCAATTGCTCGCGAGCTTCGCGGAAAAGGTTTTCAAAAAATTGTATCATTAGCACCCGAAGTTTGGTAAATCTCTATGGCTATTCTCCCAAAAATTAAACGAAACGATACGGTTCGAATTCTTCGCGGAAAAGATGCAGGAAAGCGTGGCAAGGTATTGGCTGTACTTCCGTTAGAAGGACGATTGGTAGTAGAAGGTATTGCAATGGTAAAGAAGCACGTAAAGCCCCGCCAAGGCGGACAAAAAGGCCAGCGTGTAACAATTGCAGCACCTATTCCTGTTGCCAACGTTCAGATCATCTGTACGCAATGCAAGAAGGGTACTCGTATTGGCATCACTCGTGAAAATGGCGTACGCCAGCGCGTATGCAAGCAATGTAAGTCTGTGATTGAATAACAAAAATTCCTATGCCCGTTATAACCCCTACAACAACAAAGCTCGCAGCATCCCTTGGTATTAAAAATATCCATGCAGTGCCTCGTGTCACGAAAGTCGTGGTGAGCGTTGGTGTTGGAAAGAATCGCGACAATAAGCAGCATATTGAAGCTGTGCAAAAAGACTTGGCTGCAATCACTGGGCAAAAGCCGCGCGCACGAAGTGCCCGAGCATCTGTTGCAGGATTTAACGTTCGTGAAGGAAACCTGGTTGGATACACTGTAACACTACGAGGAAAACGTATGGAGAACTTCTTGACTCGATTTGTCGACATTACGCTGCCACGCGTACGTGATTTTAGAGGGCTTTCGTTGAAGGTGTTGGACGGCAATGGTAACGCAAGCATTGGCCTTACGGAGCATTTGGCATTTCCTGAAATCCATGCGGACAAGACAGACGTTATCTTTGGAGTTGGGATTACGTTCGTAACAACTGCTAAAAATAACGAAACAGCAGAGCAAATGTTCCGTGCACTCGGATTCCCCTTCCGCACCGAGGAACTTGAAGAAGATTAATACATACGGTATATTCACTATTTATATGGCAAAAACGTCTTCCATCGCTAAAAGCAAACGGGTTCCCAAGTTCTCCACTCGGGCGCATAGCCGCTGCAAGCTTTGCGGAAGACCTCGTGGCTATATGAGAGATTTTGGTATGTGCAGGATTTGTTTTCGCGAGAATGCGGAAGCAGGCCATGTTCCCGGTATTCGTAAATCTTCTTGGTAATACCTATGGATACTGTATCTAACATTCTTACGATCCTTATGAACGGCCAGCGCGTTGGAAAAAAACGCGTTGCAGTACCATATTCTAAATTCGCAGAATCACTGTTGGCGTTTATGAAGAAGAGCGATTTTATTGGAGACGTTCGTACGCAAGAATCTCCTATTGCAAAGTTGGTGGTATCGCTTTCGTATACTGAATCTGGAAAGCCGAAGATTAGTGGCGTAAAGCGAATTTCAAAGCCTGGGCGTCGAGTATACGCAGGGGCAGCTCATATGCCGTATACTCATCAAGATTCAGGTATGGTTGTGGTTTCTACCCCTCAAGGATTGATGGATGAAAAGCATGCCCGAGGAAAAAAGGTTGGAGGAGAACTTATCTGCGCTATTTGGTAACTTGTATCTATGTCTAGAATCGGCAAACAATGTATTGAGATCCCTGCAGGCGTTGATATTACTGTCACCGGCCAGGATGTTATTGTAAAAGGCCCTAAGGGTCAGATTACTGTCCCTGTGCATCCTGTGATTGGTGTAACGGTAGCAGATTCGCAAATGACGTGTGCTATCCAACATGAAACGAAGAAATCCTCGGCATTATGGGGAACCATGCGCGCAATCCTCGCAAATGCAGTAGAGGGCGTGCACACAGGATTTACTAAAAAGCTTGAATTGCAGGGCGTTGGATACCGTGCATCTTTGCAAGGGAAGAATTTGCAATTGCTTGTTGGGTTTTCTCATCCGGTACTTATAGAGGCTCCGGAAGGAATTTCCTTTACTGTAGAAAAAGAAATTGTTACGGTGGAAGGCTTTGATGCATATACGGTAGGTCAAGTTGCGGCAAATATCCGTGCGATTCGTCCGCCAGAGCCGTATAAAGGAAAAGGAATCCGATATGTGGGCGAACATGTTCGCCGAAAAGTTGGTAAAGTTGTCGGCGCTGCCGCATAATCTTCATATCCTATGAATTCTGCTAATAGAAAAATTCGCCATCGAAAGATCAGATCTACCATGATTGGAAGCGCTGCGCGTCCTCGCGTATGTGTATTTAGGAGCAATCGTGCGTTGGAGGTTCAGATTATTGATGATAGCAAAGGAGTAACTCTTGCTTCTGCACGAGGTACTGATAGCGATACCGTAGGTACGCAGCTTGCGGGCCTTGCAAAAGAAAAGGGAATCTCTCGTGTAGTGTTTGATCGCGGTGGGTATGCATACCATGGCCGTGTACAAGCGCTTGCGGATGCCCTGCGTAATGGCGGTCTCATTTTTTAGAGTACGAAGATTTGTATGGCATATTCACCACAATCACAAGAAATAGGCGGGTTCGCACATGAAGTGTTAGAGATCTCCCGCGTTGTCCGTGTAGTAAAGGGTGGACGCAGATTCCGATT
>MHHP01000001.1:0-15662 GCA_001817055.1 Candidatus Andersenbacteria bacterium RIFCSPHIGHO2_02_FULL_45_11 | reverse complement strand
TGCAGCAAGCAATCCAAAAAGCGCAGGCACAGGCGATGAAGAACATTGTTACGGTATCGCTCGTAGATGGAACTATTTCTCGGGAAGTAAAGGCAAAGTCCAAAGGTGCACAGGTTTTGTTAAAACCTGCACGCCCAGGTACTGGTGTTATTGCTGGAGGCATTATTCGTACCGTTGCAGACCTTGCGGGTATTCGCGACTTGGTTTCGAAACGATACGGATCTACTAATCGTATTAGCAATGCACGCGCAACCATTAAGGCGCTTGCAAGCATTGTATAGTTTTCTTCCTATGGCATTTCAATTACCAAAAGTTACACGAAAAAAGCGACTACTCGGCCGCGGACATGGAAAAGGCGGAGGCAAATCTGGTCGTGGGCAAAAAGGACAGAGGTCTCGAGCAGGATACTCTTCTAAGGCAGGATTTGAAGGTGGGCAGACTCCGTTGTATATGCGTTTTCCGAAGGGCAGAGGGGTAAAACAAATTAACCCTTCTCAAATTGTGAAGCCGATTGCAATTACGATTGCGACTGTTGCGTCATTCGCGCCCGGTAGCATAGTAGGGCCTGGGCAACTGCAAAAAGCTGGGCACGTTGCACGGAAAGATTCTGTAAAGCTTATTGGTTCTGGAAAAATTGAAGGTAGCTATACCGTACGCGTTCACCATGCAACAAAGAACGCTATCGCTTCGATAGAAAAGGCAGGCGGAAAAGTGGAAATCATCAATGTTTGACTTACGAAAATTTACTGCAATCCTTCGGGTTAAAGAATTACGGAATAAGCTATTGATTGTAATTTGGCTTATATTTGTATTTCGTTTAGCTGCAGTTATTCCTGTTCCTGGGCTTGCGAGGGAAAGTCTTACAAATCTGTTTGCGGGTAATCAATTATTCGGGTTGTTAGATATTTTTTCCGGTGGAGGCTTGTCTAACTTATCGCTTGTGATGTTAGGGCTTGGGCCCTATATTACCGCATCAATCGTGATTCAGTTATCTGCGATGATTTTTCCGCGCTTGGAAGAAATGCAAAAAGAAGAAGGAGAAGCGGGGCGTCGCAAGTTGAACCAGTGGACCCGATTGCTCGCCGTTCCGTTTGCAGCGTTGCAGGGGTTCGGATTTTTGAATATTTTAGCACGAGGTGGTGCAGGAGCTGGAGTGCCAACAATTGTGTTTACGCCATGGGAGATGACGATGACATTAATTTCGATTGTTGCAGGTACATTATTTTTGATGTGGATTGGTGAGCTCATCTCCAAGCAAGGCTTTGGAAATGGTATTTCTCTTATTATCTTCGTTGGTATTATTGGGCGGCTACCCCAGGTGATTGTGCAAACACTTTCTACGTGGACTGCGGATCAACTCTTTACGTATATCGCATTTTTGGTAGTATCTCTTATTGTGATTGCGGGTGTAGTGATTGTAACAGAGGGGCAGCGGGCAATTCCTGTAAGTTATGCAAAACAAGTTCGGGGTAATCGTATGTTGGGCGGATCTTCTACTCACTTACCACTGCGTGTAAACCAGGCAGGCGTAATGCCGATCATCTTTGCGCTATCGGTGATGTTGTTTCCAGGTATTATCGCAAACTTTTTTGTAGGGTCTTCTACCGCGGTGGTTGCTAATAGTGCGCAATACATTGTTCAGTTATTCCAGAACCAATGGTTTTATGCAATTATCTACTTTGTTCTTGTTGTAGTATTTACGTATTTTTATACTTCTGTAACATTCGACCCTGCACAAATTGCGGAAAACGTTCAAAAGCAAGGCGGGTTTATTCCCGGCATTCGGCCAGGTAGACAAACAAAGATGTATCTACAGTACGTAGTACGGCGCATTACGCTGGCAGGCGCCTTGTTCTTGGGCGCGATTGCTATTTTACCGCTTGTAGTACAGGCATTCACGGGGCTTCGAACATTAACAATCGGTGGTACTGCGCTTTTGATCGTTGTGTCGGTTGTGCTTGAAACAATGAAACAAATCGAATCCCAGCTTACTATGCGAGAATACGAAGGATTTCTATGATACTTCCAAGAGTCATTTATGTAATGGGAATGCCTGGAGCGGGCAAAGGAACGCAAGCGGAAATGCTTGCGCATGATATTGGGTATCATCAATTCAGTACCGGAAATGCATTTCGACAAATTGCGCTTGAGGAGTCTGATCTGGGCCGCGAAGTAAAAAAGATCATTGATAGTGGAATGTTGACCCCACCTGCAATGGCAGCGCGAGTTGTTATAGCCGCTATAGAGGAATATATTCAACGCGGCGAATCTCTTGTCTTCGATGGTACTCCTCGCACCCTTGAAGAAATGACTATTATTAATGCGCATTTTGAAAAACAAGGCTACGGAAAACCGCTCATTATATATATAGAGGTTGATAAGGAAACAATGATTGAGCGCAACAGCAAGCGTAGGTTGTGCCTTGGTGTGCCTCGTGAATTCCCTGTTACAACAGAGGAAGAGAGAATGAAGTGCGTAGAATTAGGCGGAGAAGTTGGGACGCGACCAGACGATGAGAAGGAAAAATTCACTATTCGCTATAATCAATTTATGGAACTTACCTATCCTGTTGTTCAGCAATATCGAAGTGAGCATAATGGCCTATTTACGATGGTTGATGGTATGGCTGCTCCGCACAGGGTGCATGCAACAATAATGGATGTTATTCGGCAATACGAATTGCCTGCCTAGGGTATGATTCGGAAAAAAACACAGGAAGAAATCCAGCGCTTAGCAGCTGCTGGGCATGTGCTGGGGGGTATTTTGGATGTTCTTGTTGCAACGGCAGCTGTTGGAGTTACCGGTAATCAGCTCAATACTATAGCCGAGAAGATGATAGCGGATGCAGGCGCCCAGCCGGTATTTAAAGGGTATGGCGAGCCACCGTTTCCGGCCTCTATTTGTATTTCAATAAACCAGCAAGTGGTGCATGGCATCCCGAATAATGTTCCCTTTCAAGAAGGGGATATTGTAAGTATTGATGCGGGACTTTCTTTGGGTGGAATGATTGTAGACAGTGCGCGAACAGTAGGTGTTGGAGCTATTACTGATGAATATGTACGTTTACTGGCAGTTACAAAACAGGCGCTTGTTGTTGGTATTGCGCAGGCGCTACCCGGGAGCCCAGTTGGTAATATTGGCCACGCTATACAAGAGTATGTAGAAGGTGAAGGATTTGAAGTGGTGCGAAAGCTGGTAGGCCATGGTGTGGGGTTTGAGCTACACGAGGAGCCTCAAGTTCCAAACTTTGGGCTTGCGGGGCTAGGGCCTGTACTGCAAGAGGGTATGGTGATTGCGATTGAGCCGATGGTAACTATTGGAAGCCCGGACGTAGACACAGCAGATGATGGATGGGGTATTGTGGCAATTTCGGGCAAGAGTGCGGCGCATGAAGAGCATACGATTGCAATTACAAAAAGTGGCCCGGTAATTTTAACGGCATGAATGCTCTCGCATTAGACGTGGGCGATCGATATATCGGCATAGCTGCAACGGATCATGCTGATCCGATTGCGTATCGATATGCAACAATCGATCGTAAAAAAAGTAACACCATGAAAGAGCTTGCTGCTGCAAAAAGCGCAACTTCTGCAGATACTATTTTAGTAGGTGTTCCATATCATATAGAGGATGGAAGTGAAACGGCTCAGACGCAAAAAACATACGAGTTTATACAAGATCTGCGATCGTTTTTTGGCGATACGGTAACTGTTGTGGAAGCCGACGAAACATTGACTTCACGAGAGGCAAAGAAAACATTACAGCTGGAAGGCGCGGATATTTCGCAAGAGCACGCAGAGGCTGCGCGTATACTCTTGCAAGAATTTATTACTCAGCGCACATAGGAACCTATGGTTTCGCCTAAGGAATATTTATTAGATATTCAAAAGCAGGTTGACGCTGAGCTTGATCGGCTACTGCCGCCTGTCTCTGTCATTCCTACCCGATTGCATGAGGCATTGCGGTATAGCGTATTTGCTGGAGGCAAGCGTCTACGCCCCGCATTATGTATTACATCGTGCGAGGCGATGGGGGGCGATAGAAAATTGGCAATGATTTCTGCCGCTGCCCTGGAGGCATTGCATACGTATACGCTCATTCATGATGATCTGCCTGCAATGGATGATGACGACATGCGCAGAGGCAAGCCATCGTGTCATAAAGCGTTTGATGAAGCCACTGCAATTTTAGCCGGGGATGCGCTGCTTACGTGTGCGTTTCAGTGGCTTGCGGAAACGGGTAATAGTCGACTTGTGGCTGAATTGGCAATTGCAACCGGAAGCCGGGGAACAGTTGGGGGGCAAGTAGATGATATGATGGCAAAGCTGAACTCCTTATCAGAAGAAGAAATTATTTCCATTCATGAACGCAAGACCGCACTGTTATTCTCTGTATCGTGCCGGCTTGGTGCGATTGTGGCTGGAGCGACCGATACGGATATTGATGCGCTCGGTGCGTGGGGAAAATCACTCGGGGTAGCCTTCCAATTATTAGACGATGTATGCGATAATGATCCAGTTACTATGGATTCGTTTAGTCGGGAGGGCGCAATTGCGCGTGCGAAACAATATGAAGAAGAAGCGGCAACTTGGCTTGCAAAAGTTTCGGGAAATACCGAGGTGCTTACTGCAACTGGTAACCTTCTTATTGCGTCATTTGCCCTATGAATACTATTCCGCGTCACGTTGCCATTATTCCTGATGGGAATCGTCGGTGGGCTGCCGAGCACGGAAAGTCTGCAATCGATGGCCATACTCAAGGGGCTGAAGTAATTCGAACGGTTATGCCACATGCTGCAGACCTGGGTGTGGAGCATGTGTCTATTTGGGGAATGTCGCTTGATAATTTTACTAAGCGTGACTTACAAGAAGTTGCCGGTCTTCTTGCTCTGTTCCGCAAAGAGTTCAAAGATTTAGCAGGGAGCGATACTGTTCATAGTAGGCAGGCGCGCGTAAATGTGTTTGGGCGCTGGCGCGAGAAGTTCCCACTTCCAGTTCGCAGTTCTGTGGAGCATGCCATTTCTGAAACCGCTCATTATTCACGGCATTTTTTGAATTTCTTTTTGGCATACGACGGGGTAGATGAAATGATGCAGGCAATGAAAGATATTATACAAGAAGGGGTACAAGATATAACTCCAGAAATTATTAAGCAGCATTTATTTACAAAAGATTTACCGCCTGTCGATTTTATTATTCGCACAGGAGGAGAGCCGCATTTGTCTGCCGGGTTTATGATGTGGGATGTAACAGATTCTCAATTATGGTTTACAGAAAAATTGTGGCCAGAATTTACGACCAAAGACTTTGATGAAGCAATAGAAGAATACGCCAAGCGCCAACGGCGTAAAGGCGCTTGACGGATAGTACGATATAGTGCTATTATTTTACGTTGCAGTTGCAACACTTGTATCCTTTAACAACTTTTCTCGGGAGATGATGCTATGCAATCTGTTCTATTGGTTCTGAAATCACCTACAAAAGATCCTTTGTACGTGAGTAAAAAATTTGCTATGCAAGTTCTGCCTCAAGAAGGTCAGTCCATCGCCATGGAAAATGATATATTGACCGTCTCAAGAGTTACCCACCATCTTCCGCGGGCTGCGCCTCCGTATGTATCAGTGGAGTGCCTTTGTGGTATGGGATCAATAGTGTCTGTGCTAAATGATCACAGAACTGTTCCAGATACTGATGGTGGTTGGAGAATCGAAGGATCTACCAAAAAAGCACAGGAAATTCTTCGTGCCCGTTTGGAGAAGTAACTTTTTGTAGCGCGCGAATAGACTCCCAAGTCCGTTCGCGCTTTTTCTTTGCCGTGTATTTTTCCTGTCAATTTGGTACTATGCACCTATGGATGAAAAAACCTTTAAGAAGCTGCTAGCAGAACAGACTAAGGTTATTACCCAAGAGATGGATAAGCGGTTTTCTGCACAGGATAATAGGATAGACACAAGATTTGTTGAACAGGATAAGAATATAGCAAAAACGATGGATACAAGATTTGCGGAGCAGAGTAAGGGTCTGGTAAAAACGATGGATGATCGGTTTGTCGAGCAAAATAAAAAAGTAGACAAGAGATTTAAAGAACAGGAAACTACTATTGATACGCAACTTGAAGAACAGGACATACTGATGCAGCAGTATGTTGGTGCATTGGGCGAGAATTATCAGGCAAGTCTGAAAGCGGCGTTGGAAGTATATACACCTCTTTTGGTATTACCCGAAAAGGTGAGAAATCTTGAAGAAACTCTGCAAGAAGTAAAACAAGTTGGAGAAATTACATTGGAACATGTTGCGCAGTTGACTGAAAACCAAACTGTAACAAACGTGACGCTGCAACATTACGAAGAACGGATCAAGGTGTTGGAACGATAGCATAACCGCTTACGCCCCCTCGTCTTAACCTTCTCCCCGTCTGGGGGGAAGGGAACGCGGCTACCATTGCGCTTGACGAATATTCTAATTTAACCTAGTATTGTGCAGTTGATGGGCGTTTTCGTATGCCTCGCCACGTCAACAAATGTCGTACATTTCAACCTAGGGCATATACAACAGAAGGAAAATTGATCATGATCGAAGCTGTTTGGCTTGCGGACGCTAAAAGTGTGCATCGTGGCATTGTTGCCATCGGTGTGCCGCCCACTTTCCCCGACGTCGCGAACGTTTTCATACGTTCAATGATCAGTCTTTGTGAGCTGGACTCCCCGATTGATTTCGATGATGTTGCCGATGAGGGAACCCTCGTTCCTGATGGAGACTGGGGAGCGAATGCACAGGCTGCGTTTACTCTTCTTACGTACATTGCCGAACACGGAGACGTGCCGGAAGAGGATTCCTCTGGCGAAGACAGTGATAGCGATGTCAAGCTGGATACATCGGTTGCGAATCACCCTGACGATCAAGAGCCACAAATCTTTGATGGAGGCTGGCCTCCAAAAAGTCAGTAATAATCATTGCGCGCGTAGACTTACCAAAGTCTGCTCGCGCTTTTTTCTTTCAAGTACGCATGTAAAATGCCCAATAAGCCTTAATGCCGTATTATAATGCTACTTCAAAGGTAAGGGTTGAACTAACGATATAACGTGGATTCCGGCTCGGAGGCCGGAATGACACTAAGTTACCTGTTCCGGTAAGTGTTGTTCACGCAGAAATGCCGCAGCGTCTTCTGGCAATACTGTATTAATATCTATACCCGTCCCAAGTTCGAATCCTCCTGGCTGAGATAGGCGAGGCAATATGGCAATGTGCCATCTAAAGTGGCTGAATAGGCTTTTATCGCATACAAATCCCGTTTCATCACATGGCGCAGAATGAATGTAGTAGTTATACGCTGGGTCTGCTAGGCCCGTGTACATACGGCCTAATACTTGTTGCATTGCCTCAGCCAATGCTTCGCGCTCATCCGGCCCTATGTCTTCAAAAAACGGGTCTGATTTGCGCGGCATGATCCACGTTTCAAACGGTACTCGGGACGCGAACGGGCAGAATGCGGTAAAGTATTCGTTCTCAAATACGATACGTTTTTTATGTTCTCGTTCATGATCCAAGATAATAGTAAACGCTTTTTCGCCGTGTTTTTTTGCGTAGCGTTCTGTTCCATGCAGTAATTCTGCAATATCGCTCGGGAGTACAGGAATAGAAAAGATCTGATGGTGTGGATGTTCTAATGATCCGCCCGCTTCTTTGCCATGGTTTTTTATGATCTGGATATAGTTAATTCCGACTTCTCCTTTTAATTGCCGATAGCGCAGCACTAGTGCTTCCAGTTCCAGTGATATGAGATGGAGTGGCGCTACGCCCTCGTCTTGGTTGTGGTAGCGTGTTGCAAGTAGTTCATGATATCCAGTTGCATCTGTTGCGCGGTACGGCCCTTCGTTCCATGATTTAAAGTCATCTTTGGGTACAAAAGCAGGGTATTTATTTGCAAATATATGTACTTGCCATTGGTTTACATCATCGGGCAGGCGCAATACATCCGGCTCTTGCGGAAATGCTGCAAGATTGCAAAACGGGCAATCTGCTTTGTAGCGAGGCAAGGGTTCTTTTGGCTTAGCTTCGTGATTAAAAGGAGCAGGCCCCGCCAAATCGGCGGGCAGGGGTTTTGCGAGCTCTGTTGCAATGGCAACCCATTTTTCCGTTATTGGGTCTTGTCTAAGCTGCCCTGCCATAAACCCCCCGGAGTATATTGATGCGTACTTGTACAACTTCTTTCAGTACTTCAACGTACGCGCTTGCTGCAACTTTACTGTTCGGGTCGTTGATCCATGTAATTGGTTGCTCGGAAATGCTGTACCCCTTCATGCGTGCAACGGCGAGTGCTTCTACGTCAAACCCCCAACGGTCTATTGTGAGGTACGGAAATACATTTTGGGATGCCTTTTTTGTAAACATTTTAAACCCCGCTTGCGTGTCTTTAATACCTGGCACGGCCCATAGTTGGATCCAAAGATTTCCCAAGTCTCCCAGTAATTCTTTATATTTTGGTTGATGTACAGAAATATCCGCACCATCTACATCGCGAGAGCCAATTACCACGTCAAAGCCTTTTTGGGTGTAGGGGAGGAACTTTTCTATATGATCTATGCTGGTTGAGTTGTCAGCATCCATAAATACTTGGATATCTCCTGTTGCGTGTGTCATGCCGTACCGTACGGCATAGCCCTTGCCGTGATTTTTTCCATATTCTAAGAGCTTTACTTGTTTGTCTTGTATGGCGTATTCGCGCACAATATCGGCGGTTTTGTCGTGCGAGCCGTCGTTTACAACTAGAATTTCCCATTCATGCGGGCTGGCTTTTAAGTATTCTATGGTCGCACGCAAGGTATTTGGTAACCGTTTTTCTTCGTTGTAGGCCGGTATTACGACCGAAATGCTGAGGGAGGGATTGTTCATAATGCAAGTATATCATACACTATACGGCAGATGGATAAGGTGCCGCTGGTTGTAGGAAACTGGAAGATGGAACTCTCACACAAATCTGCAGTAGAGGTTTTTTCCGCAATGAAAAAAATGATGACAATCAAAGAGTATCCGGTAGAAATAGTTGTCTGCCCTTCGTACCCATCGCTTGCCGTGATTGCCGCTGAAAGTAAAGCGTCTGGTATCGCAATAGGGGCACAGAATATCTATCACGAGGAGCGGGGTGCGCATACGGGTAAAGTATCAGTAGTGCAAATTCGCGAATTTGTGACGTGGTGTATCATTGGGCATTCGGAAGTGCGTGCGGCTGAAGGCGATTCTGACTTGCTCATTACGCAAAAGGCAAAGCTTCTGCTACAGCACGGCATTACGCCTATCGTATGTATTGGAGAGTCAGAGGCGGACCATGCGGCAGGCAATACGATTTCTATTATTTCGCTCCAAATTGATGTATTGCTCTCTTCTCTTGATCGCGTTTCTTTGTTAAAAACTCCCATCGCGTATGAGCCACTATGGGCAATTGGTACAGGCGTACTTCCTGATTCAAACGAAGTATGTGAAGTGGTGTTGCTTATTCGCAAAAAGATTGCAGAGAAGTTTGATACTGAACTTGCAGAGCGTGTTCGTATTTTGTATGGCGGCAGTGTTACGGCAGAAAATGTGCAGCAATATATTTCTGGCCCATGTGCCGATGGTGTGTTGGTAGGCGGTGCATCTGTTCACCCTAGGGATTTTCTTGCAATTGCGGAACAAGTAGGCCATGCCTATGCTCGCTAAGCCGCATCAAATTCTTACCGATGCACTGCATGCAGAATATGCAATAGGGGCGTTTAATGCCTCAAATATGGAAATGGTTCAGGCAATTGTACGAGGAGCAGAAAAACATGCATCACCTGTGATTGTCCAAACATCGGAAGGCGCTATTGAGTACGCAACACTGCCTGTGTTGTCGAATATTATTGCAACCGTTGCAAAAGCATCACCAGTTCCCGTTATTATGCACTTAGATCATGGGAAAAGTTTTGATATGGCAAAGCATTGTATTGAGGCAGGGTATACGTCTGTTATGATCGATTTGTCACCATTGCCCATTGAAGAAAATATTCTAAAAACAAAACAAGTTGTAGAGTATGCGCATGCGCGTGGGGTGTGGGTGGAGGCGGAGCTTGGCGCAATCGTGGGCCATGAAGGAGTGAAGGAATTGCATGGTGGGCAAACTCCCGACTCTTTTTTTACTGATCCCAAACAAGCTCGAGATTTTGTCGACCGTACGGGAGTGGACGCTCTCGCGGTATCTGTTGGGACTATTCATGGAGCATTTACGGGGCAAGAATATATTCGATTTGAACTTTTAGAAGAAATTCAAAAAGCTGTGTTTGATGTACCGCTTGTTATTCATGGTGCGTCTGGTATTGCGTCAAAGCATTTGCAGCAGGCATGTACAACGCATGTGTGCAAGGTGAATGTTGATACAGAGCTTCGTATTGCGTTTGAGCGAGCGGCGGGCGCGTATTTTTCTGAAAAGCACGATTCGTATGATCCTCGAAAAATAATGGGGCCTGCAAGAGATGCAATGCAACTTGTGGTGGAGGAAAAAATAGAATTGTTTGGCTCTTCCAAGACGGCTGCGATATACTGATAAGATGGACATTGTTGCAATTGGGGATAGCACGGAGGATATTTTCTTGGGGCTGCACGATGCGAGTGTACAATGTGCGATAGACGGGCACAGCTGCATGCTCTGTTTGGATTATGGAGAAAAAATTGGGGTTGATTCAAAAACGATTATTTCAGCTGTTGGAAATGCCGCAAATCATGCAATTGGAGTTGCGCGATTAGGCTGCAGTACGGGGATTTATACGATTGTAGGTGACGATGATGAAGGCAAACGTGCGCTCGAGATTTTTCAACAGAATAAGGTGGACACTGCGTTTGTTGCAATTGATGCTAAGCATGGAACAAACCTTTCAATTGTCATTAACTTTAAATCTGAGCGTACGATTTTGGTCTACCATGAGCCGAGAACCTATACGCTGCCAGATCTTGCGAGCCCGTCATGGATATATCTTACATCTGCGTCGGAGGGCGGCGTAGAAGTGCTGCACCAGCAGGTTGTGGCATATCTTGAACTGCATCCAAATGTAAGGGTTGCGTTCAATCCGGGTACGCATCAGATAAAATTAGGGAAAGATTTACTGATGCCACTGCTTGCGAAAACTGCGATTATATTTGTAAACCGTGAAGAGGCGGCGCGAGTACTTGAGGTTGAAACGCGTGATGTAAAAGTTCTTGCAAAGGCATTTCATGATATCGGAATTTCTACCGTTGTTATCACCGATGGGCCGGATGGTTCGTACGCATCTGATGGGCGGCAGATATATCATCTTGCGCGGTTCCCGGTGAAAGAAGTCGAGCGTACGGGAGCGGGCGATGCGTACGGGTCTGGGTTTTTAGCAGCACTTGTGAACAAGAAAACAATTCCGGAGGCGATGCAGTGGGGTGGGGCAAATGCGGCATCGGTGGTGCAGCACATAGGTGGACGCGAAGGTCTCTTGGAACAGGGTGCAATAGCGCATATGATACAAGAGTACGTGGATATAACCCCCCGCGTGTTTGATACGATATAATTTTTGAGTCATTCTGGACTTGATCCGGAATCCATGTTCGTAAACCGTACGATCTCCGTATTGTAAAGCCCCAAATGTACGGCTATATTTAGCGTATGAAGAAGATAACGCTACAAGGATTGCAGGTGGCAATCATGCAGAGAAATAAGGAGGACTATATTTCTCTAACCGACATGGCAAAGTTTAAGGATACTCAAGCAACGGGCATTGTCATTATAAATTGGCTGACGACTAAGTACACTATTGAATTTATGGGTTCTTGGGAGCAGATGTATAATCCGGCCTTTAATGTTATGGAATTCCATAACATTAAAAATGAGGTTGGTTCTAATGGGTTTATAGTATCCGCAAAACGCTGGATTGAGAAAACTAACGCCATAGGTATACGCTCTACTGCCGGAAGGTATGGCGGAACGTTTGCGCACAAAGATATCGCATTTGAATTTGCTACATGGCTTTCGCCCCAATTTAAACTGTACTTGATTAAAGAATTTCAGCGCCTTAAAGCCGAAGAAAGCGAGAGGCTTGCTTTGGGGTGGAACGTTAAACGCCAGTTAACTAAAATAAATTATAGAATTCATACCGATGCAATATTGCAAAATATTGTCGTACCTCAAAAACTATCACAGCAACAGGCAGTTATAACGTATGCAAACGAAGCTGATGTCTTAAATGTTGCACTATTCGGAGTAACGGCAAAAGAGTGGAAAGACAACAATAAAAGAAAAGAAGGGAATATGAGAGACTATGCCGACGTTGCGCAGCTTGTGTGTTTGGCGAATTTAGAAAGTTTAAATGCAGAATTTATTAAAATGGGGATGACTCAAAAAGAACGGTTGTTGAAATTGAACGAAACCGCAATCACTCAAATGAATTTATTAGTAGGAAATCCATCGATTAATAAATTAAAACCATGAATATAGAACTTACAAAAAAGCAGTATAGGGACTTGATAGCGGCAGTTGCAATAAACGATGGTATATTCGGTATTCTTGGCGATACGTTGCCTGACACAGGCTATAAGAAGCGCTCGAAGGAAACAGAAAAGCTTGAGAGCCATCTTCTTCAATACGCAAAAGATTTTGATTCCTCGGATTTATCGGAAGACTTCGAAGGCAGGCCTGTCCTTGATAGCGAGGTGTATGAAACAAAAATCATGCCCATTCTGGATGATTTTGAAGAGTTCGCGATCCATGATGGACTTGCAAATAAATTGGCATGGCGTGATTTTAAAAGGGAGCACACCAAAGCAGATATGGAGAAGATGGCAAAGAAGAATGGCGGATACTTTGGCGTTGTAATATACGACTACGAAAAGAAGTATTGGGACGAATTTGAAAAACACGAATATAGTAGATTAGAGATAGTGGAGTAGGGGATGGGTGTTCGTAAACCGTACAATCCTCATATTGTAAACCCGCAAATGTACGGCTATATTTAGCGTATGAAAAGCTATTATCGAATAATGCTCGGTCGACAGAAGAAGTAACTATGGATTTATTTTTTGATAAAAAGATAGCAGAGGAGTATACAAGTCAGTCGCAAAAAATAAGAGTCTTGACGGAAGATTGGGTTAACAAACAAATCTACTGTCCTAATTGCGGAAAATCAGATTTAGGCAAATATGAAAACAATAAGCCGGTCGCAGACTTTTTTTGCAAAAATTGTAACGAAGATTATGAGCTTAAAAGCAAAAAAGATGCTATAGGCGCAAAAATAGTAGATGGCGCATATGGAACCATGATTGACCGATTGAAAAGTACAAAAAATCCAAATTTCTTTTTACTCAACTACAGCTTACAAAATTTTTCAGTCTTAAACTTTTTCGTTATTCCCAAACATTTTTTTGTACCCGAAATTATTGAAAAAAGGAAACCTCTCGCTAATACTGCCAGACGGGCTGGGTGGGTAGGTTGTAATATTCTCTTAAGTACAATTCCTCAATCTGGGAAAATATTCTTGATTAAAAATGGAATCATTGAAACTAAGGAAAGAGTGGCAATAAGTTGGAACAAAACATTATTTTTAAGAGAAGAAAAAGACAGCGCCTCTAAAGGCTGGCTTTTAGATATCATGACTTGCGTTGAATCGTTTGGTATGAACGAATTTTCACTCATGGAAATGTACTCATTTGAAAGTATTTTGAAGCGCAAACATCAAGATAATAATCATATTAAGGAAAAAATCCGACAACAGCTACAAATACTACGCGATAAACATTATCTGGAGTTTATTGATAGAGGACAATACAGAATACGAAATATCGCTTGATCTTTTTTGAAAAACGATCAACGATCAGGGCGTGAGAATCAGCAGGGAGCTAGCAATTAAATACAATCAATAGAAATACTTATGCCGATTCCAACAGAAGGATACTCTCCTGAAATGCTCAAACTACTAGAAATATACTACGAGGCTGGTATTTGGAGAAAATACAATTGGTACGATTTTTTGGAATCGTTAATGAAAATCATGAGAGATCAATCTTATTAAAAGCATTTGCTAAGGCACGTGCGATTTGCTACCATGATTGCGGAACGGTGAGAGTCGGTAATCTTTGGTTTTCCGACCAAAGACAGGAGTTGTATACTAAGCCCGACTTGTTCGGTTAAAGGCAACACACTGGCCTACTGGGTCTACCGAGAGTCCCTGGTATGAAGGGAAAGCGATCGGAAAAGCTTGTCGTTCCCGCAAAGAGCTTCCTATAAAAAGGGAGCTTTTTGATTTTGAACAGATTGAAATAAAACAGGTGTACAATAAAAGAATGCTAGTTGATAAGATTTTGGAATGGTACGGCAGGAATCCAGAGGTTTATCCTTCTAGTGGCGACAAGTGGGTAGTGGCATCATCGGAAATTTTTGTTTCCAGCTTTATTTATTTTCCAATTTTCTTTGGTTTGTTGCCATTAGTCTATCTATATATAAAAAGAAAAAACTACAAAAAAGACAAGAAAAAATTTATTGCGAAAATCATTTTATACCCTATCGCGGGTGCTATCGGCGGCGTTATTATCTTGTCAGTGCTGCTGGGCATTGTTGCCAGTATGGGTGCAAAATCTTTTTATGAGGGTTAAGCATATATTGGTCTTTAGTCTATTTGTTGCGGGTTGTCTGTATTCGTTTTCCGCACATGCTTTTGTACTCATCGGGCCGCCGCCTGACCCCACACCAACACCGCTGCCGGATCCTTGTGTCACATTTCCTAGTTCACCTGCCTGCCGAGCAACTAGAGATGCAGTTGTAATTGTGCCAGGTATAGTTGGTTCATATAACACTGGGGCTTTATTCGCTGATAGGCAAGTGGGAACATGGAAAGCTGTTCCGTTCAATAAAATATATCAAGGGTTGGAGATGCGGTTGGAAGCAGAAGGCTACGTACAAGATACAGACCTGTTTGTTGCGTATTACGATTGGCGACAACCAAATGCGGAATCGGCACAAGAATTTTTAGCGCCCATAATCGCAGAAGCTAAACAAAAGACAAGGAAGGTGGATATTGTGGCACACAGTATGGGTGGATTGCTGGTACAGCAATATATTGCTAGCGATGAATACGAAGAGGGAGAGATAGACCAATTTGTGATGCTGGGTACGCCAAGCCAAGGGGCGAGCGCTGCATATTTACCATGGGAAGGTGGGATATTTCCAACTACTTGGAGCTTGCCGGTGAGGCAGTATATGAATTTAATTCACTCATCTTTGCGAGTAAAAAGAAGCATTCAAGACATCGAACCAAAATCGTATCGCCAAATATTCCCTTCTCTCAAAGAGCTGCTCCCAGTCGGAAACTATTTGAAGCAAGGCGACACTGAAAGCTCCTCTGGCGAGCGCAACACATTTCTTGAAAACCTGATTGCTGTGCGCGATGATTTACTTTCGAGCGATATAGAAGTAACTACAATTGCGGGGGTTGATAATAACACACTGGGTACGGTCGAGCTGACGGGAGAGCGCAGTGATGCGGACGAAGAGCTTGGCCGCTGGCGAGATGGCCACCCCGTGCAAGAAGTACCTGCTCCTAATACTGTGGAAGGGGATAAAACGGTATTGAAATCTAGCGCGCTATTTGGCCCTAATCAAATTGAAGTAGGCAACATTCCGCACAATGCATTGCCGGA